>DATGXM010000310.1:0-2987 GCA_035298985.1 Azonexus sp.
CATCGTCCAGGAAGCGCTGATCAATGTCGCCAAGCATGCCCAGGCCACGGCGGTGACGGTCAGCCTGACGCAGGGTACGGAAGCCATCACATTGAGCATCAGCGACAACGGCGTCGGCCTGGGCGCGGCGGACCAGCGCCAGCCGGCTGCCGGCAGCGGCTGGGGCCTGGCTCTCATGGCCGAGCGGGCCCGCACCCTGGGCGGCAGCCTGCACATCGGGCCGGGCGACGGCGGTGGCACCACCGTCGTCGTTAGCATTGCCAACCGCCACCTGGAGACGGCATGACCATTACCGTATTGATCGCCGACGACCACGCCGTAGTGCGCGACGGCTTGCGCCTGCTGCTCGAGAACCAGACCGACATCCAGGTCATCGGCGAAGTGGCCGACGGCCGCGAGGCGGTCGAGGCCACCCTGCGCCTGAAGCCGGATGTCGTGCTGATGGACCTCGCCATGCCGCTGCTCAATGGCGCCGACGCCACCGCCTGCATCATGGAAAAGCGGGAGCACAGCAAGATCGTGATCCTGTCGATGCATTCCACCGTCGAACATGTTTTCCGCGCCCTGCAGGCCGGGGCGCTGGGCTACCTGCGCAAGGAGTCGGCCGGCAACGAGGTGGTCGATGCGGTGCGCACGGTATACGCCGGCCGCCGCTACCTGAGCCAGAAAATCACCGAATCGGTGGTCGACGACTACGTGCGCAAACGGGCCGAGGAAAGCCCGCTCGAATCGCTGAGCCAGCGCGAGCGGGAAATCCTGCAACTGCTGGTCGAGGGCCGCTCCGGCATCGAGATAGCCCGCCAGTTGCATGTCTCGCCGAAGACGGTGGACACCTATCGCAGCCGCATGATGCAGAAGCTCGGCATCGGCGACCTGCCCGGCCTCGTCAAGTTCGCGTTGCAGCACGGCCTGACGACGCTGTGAAGGGTAGCGTTTGATCTATATCTAAAGTTCGCATGAAATCAAGAAAACGCACCTAGCCTGTCAGGTATATCCGACATACAGCCGAACCTCCCGGGAAGGATCATGCACGTACTGTTGATTCCACTAGGGAGTGCCGTATGGCCGAAGATAGCAAGTCCACGAAGCCGCTCGACAACGGGCGCCGCAAGTTCCTGAACACCGCCGGCATCGCCGGCATTGCCGGAGCCGGCGCTACTCTCGGCCTGGCCGGCTGCAACAAGGCCGAGCAGGCGCCGACCGCCGCCGCTCCGGCCTCGGCCAAGCCGGCCGCCGGTGCCGGCCACAGCAAGGTCGAAGTGCCCCCGGGCCAGCTCGACGACTACTACCTGATGTCGAGCGGCGGCCACTCGGGCGAAATGCGTATCATCGGCGTGCCGTCCGGCCGCACCCTGAAGCGCATCCCGATCTTCAACATCGACCCGATGTCGGGCTGGGGCATCACCAACGAATCGAAGAAGGTGATGGGCACCAAGGCCGACGGCAGCATCAAGTACCGCACCGGCGACACCCACCACGTCCACGGCTCGTACACCGACGGCACCTACGACGGCAAGTATTTCTGGGTCAACGACAAGATCAACAACCGGCTGGCCCGCGTCCGTGGCGATTACATGGAATGCGACAAGATCACCGAGATCCCCAACGTCCAGGGTTTCCACGGCATTTTCCCGGACAAGCGCGACCCGGTCGATGCGGCGATCAACCACACCACCCGCGTCTTCTGCGGCGCCGAATTCCACATGCCGCTGCCCAATACGCCGAAGAACTGGAAGGAAGGCACCAACTACGCCTGCCTGCTGACCTGCGTCGACGCCGAAAGCATGGAAGTACGCTGGCAGGTCAAGATCGACGGCAACATGGACCTGTGCGCCACGTCCTATGACGGCAAGCTGGCCGCGCTGAACAGCTACAACACCGAGAACGGCCAGGTCTTCGCCGACATGATGTCGGCCGAGCGCGACGCCTGCATCTTCTTCAACATCGAACGCATCGAAGCCGCCATCAAGGCCGGCAAGTCCTTCACCGTCGGCGACTCCAAGGTGCCGGTGGTCGATGGTACCCGCGAGTCCAACAAGGACCCGAAGACGGCACTGACCTGCTACGTGCCGGTCCCCAAGAACCCGCACGGCGTGAACATCTCGCCGGATGGCAAGTACTACGTCTGCGCCGGCAAGTTGTCGCCCACCGCCACCGTCATCGAACACGCCCTGGTCCTCAAGTGGTTCAACGGCGAAGTGAAGGACGTTCAGGAATGCGTCGTCGGCGAGCCGGAAATCGGCCTCGGCCCCCTGCATACCGGCTTCGACGACAAGGGCAATGCCTACACCTCGCTGTTCCTCGACAGCCAGATCGTCAAGTGGAACGTCGCCGCCGCCATCGCCCAGTACAAGGGCGACAAGTCGGTCAAGGTGGTGCTCGACCGCATCGACGTCCATTACCAGCCGGGCCACAGCTACGCCTCGATGGGTGAAACCAAGGAAGCCGACGGCAAGTTCTTCATCTCCGACAACAAGTTCTCCAAGGACCGCTTCCTGCCGGTCGGCCCGCTGCACCCGGAGACTGCCCAGCTGATCGACATCAGCGGCGACAAGATGGTGCTGCTCGCCGACCACACCGCCCACCCCGAGCCGCACGACGCGATCATCGTCCGCCGCGACAAGATCAAGACCAAGCAGATCTACACCCTCGAGGAGCATCCGCTGCACGTCAAGGGTTTCGACGACACCGGGGTCAAGCGCAACGGCAACAAGGTGACGGTGCGCATCATGTCGGTGGCGCCGACCTTCACGCCGTCGGAGTTCGTGCTGAAGAAGGGCGACGAAGTCACCGTCATCATGACCAACCACGACAAGGTGGAAGACCTGCACCACGGCTTCGCCATCGAGAACCACGACATCTGCATGGTCGTCGGCCCGCAGGAAACCAAGTCGGTCACCTTCAAGGTCGAGCGTCCCGGCGTGTTCTGGTACTACTGCACGCACTTCTGCCACGCCCTGCACCTGGAAATGCGCGGCCGCATGATC
>DATGXM010000311.1:0-8383 GCA_035298985.1 Azonexus sp.
CCCGCCGTGCTGTTCGCCATTCCCGACGAGGCGGCGCAGGCCAATCGCTACGAGCTGGCGATTCCCAACCTGGCCTCGCTCTATCTCGGCCACGCCATGGATACCGAAGTGCGCGGCCTCAAGGAATTCCCCGGCGCCCATCCGCCGGTCGCCCCGGTGTTCTGGGCCTTCCGGCTGATGGTGGGCATCGGCGTGCTGATGCTCATCGTCGCCTGGAGCGCGCTCTGGCAACTGCGCCGGTACGGCCGGCCCGGACCGCTGGTCGGCCGTGCCCTGGTGGCGATGACCTTCGCCGGCTGGGCGGCCCTGCTCGCCGGCTGGTACGTCACCGAGATCGGCCGCCAGCCGTGGCTGGTGCAGGGCGTACTGACCACCGCCGCGGCCGTCGGGCCGATTCCGGCCGACACCGTGGCGCTCACGCTGGCCATGTATCTGGGGCTCTACGTCCTGCTGCTCACCGCCTTCGTCGGCGTGCTTTTCCACCTGGCGCGCCAGGCCGGCCCCGGCCACCCGGTGCCGCCGCTCAACCCGCAACTCGACCCCTTCCGGGCCGAGGCCCGCCACGCCGGGGAGCAGGGCCATGCCTGACCTGACCCAACCGGCCGGCTGGCTGCCCCTGGCCTTCATGCTCGTCATGGGGCTGGCCATCCTGATCTACGTCGTGCTCGACGGCTACGACCTCGGCATCGGCATCCTGCTCGCCCTGGCCGACGCCGGCGAGCGCGACCAGATGGTCGCCTCCATCGGCCCGTTCTGGGATGCCAACGAGACCTGGCTGGTGCTCGGCATCGGCGTGCTGCTCACGGCTTTTCCGCTCGCCCACGGCATCATCCTGGGCGCCCTCTACCTGCCGGTGGCGGCCATGCTCGCCGGGCTGATCCTGCGCGGCGTCGCCTTCGACTTCCGGATCAAGGCCCAGGACCGCCACCGAGGGTGGTGGAACCGCGCCTTCTTCGCCGGCTCGCTGCTCGCCGCCCTGGCCCAGGGCTACATGCTGGGGCTGTTCGTCCTCGGTTTCGCACGGACGCCAGGCAACGTGCTGTTCGCGGCGCTGATCGGCCTCGGGCTGGCTGCCGGCTACTGCCTGCTCGGCGCCGGCTGGCTGCTGCTCAAGAGCGAAGGAAGGCTGCAGCAGCGGGCGGCGACCTGGGGCTGGTGGGCGCTGTGGCTGACCGCCCTGGGCATCGCCGGGGTGTCGCTGGCGACGCCGCTGCTCAGCCCGGAGATCTTCGCCAAATGGTTCGCCGTCCCCGGCATTTTCCTGATCGCGCCGCTGCCCATCATCACCGCCATCGTCTTCGCCGTCGCCGGGCTCGTCCTGCATCGCCTGCCGGCGCAACTGGCCGCCGGCAACGAGCACACCGCCTGGCTGCCCTTCGCCGCCGCCATCGCCATCTTCGTGCTCGCCTTCCACGGCCTGGCCTACAGCCTGTTTCCCTGGGTCGTCCCGCAGCGCCTGGACATCTGGCAGGCCGCCGCGGCCCCCGAGTCGCTGGCTTTCATCTTCGCCGGCGTAGCCATCGTGCTGCCGCTGATCATCGCCTACACCGCCTTCGCCTACTGGGTCTTCCGCGGCAAGGCCACCCAGCTCGGCTACGGCTGAACGTCCGGATGCCAACCCCCCCAACATGATGTCCGACCTCGATCACCCCTGGCTGAGCGTGCTTTCCTTCGGCTTCGCCGCCATCGCCGGCGCCTGCTTCGTGACCTTCGCCCAGCGCTGGTCGCCGCAGACCGGGCAGTCTTTCGGCCGCTTGCTGGCCGGCAGCATCGTCATCGCCTTCGGCTGGTGGAGCGCCGTGCTGCTCGTCCAGCTCGCCCTGTCGCCGCTGCCCACCACGCTCGGCGAACTCGATGCCGCCCTGCTGGCCGTGCCGCCGCTGACCGGCTGCATCATGGCCGCCCTGCTGCTGGAGACCTTGCCCCAGCCGTGGCGGGTGTTCGGCGCGGCGGGCGCGCTGACCGTGGCGGCGCTGCTGCCCTCGGCCAGCATCGCCCTGACTACCGGGCCCGGCGTCATCTGGCCGCGCACGCTGCTGGCTGGCGGGCTCGTCTTCGTCTGCCTGCTTCCCGCCCTGGCCCTGATATCGCCGGCCCGCCCGTCGCCCTGGCGCAATATCGGCGCGCTGCTGTTGTGCGCCATCGGCATCCTGCTGCCGCAAATTCTTCGCCTGGCATGGTGGCCGGCCGGCGACAACGCTGCCGGGCTCGATGGAACGGAGTGGTTGAGCCGGGTCATCACCCTCGACACCGGCGCCACCATCGCCCTGTTCCTGCTCATTCGCCGCCTGCTCGGCTACGACAGCCAGGCGCGCCGGGCCGCCCGATCCGGTGACGAACTCGACGAGCGCCTGCAAGCCATCCGTGCCGAAAAGGAGAGTCTGGAGCGGCTCCATGCGCGCCATTGCGAACATCTGCTGCAAAGCGCCAACGTTGGCCTTTTCGAATGGGCTGTCAAATCCGGCGACCTGAAATTGAGCGGCGCCTGGGCCAGCATGCTGGGCTACGAGGAAGAACAGGCGGCGCAGTTGAGCCAGGCCCCCGATCCGTGGCGCCAGCTCTGCCATCCGCGCGAGGTTGCCCTGGCCGAACGCCTCCTGCGCCAGCTGGCCCGCGGTCGGCGCGAGCAGGCCATCTGCGAGCTGCGCCTCCGCTCGGCCCTCAACACCTGGCGCTGGGTCATGGTCAACGCCCGGGTCGTCGATCACTTCCCCGATGGCAGTCCGCAACGCGTGCTCGGCACGCTGGTCGACATCGACCGCGTGAAGCGTGCCGAATACGCCCTCCTTGCCGAGCGCCGGCTGTTCGCCAGCGGGCCGGTCATCGTCCTCACCTTCGAGGCCGAGGCACCCTATCGCCTGCGCCAGGCCTCGTCCAACCTGCCCGATGCCCGCGGCTATCCGGAACAGCACCAGCCGCTCGGCGAACCGCTCGCCACGCTGTTCCACCGCGACGACGCCGACAGCCTGAGCACGCTGACGGCCCGCGTCGTCGAACAGCCGGGGGTACCGGCCCAGCTCGAAGTACGCGTGGTACGCGCCGACAATTCGTGGCGCTGGTACGTGCTGCACATGCTGGCCGACCGCCCGGAGACCGCCATGCTGCGCGCCTATCTGGTCGATATCAACCGCCTCAAGGAAGCCGAATCGAACATTGCCGCCCACAACCAGACACTGCAGGGCATGGTCAAGAAAATGGCCGAGACCCAGCATTTCATGCAGACCCTGCAGCAATTCACCGAACTGCTGCAGGTCTGCGAAAGCGATGCCGAGAGCCGGCAGATCATCACGCAGGGCGGGCCGCAGCTGTTCCCGGGCTGGAGCGGCGCCCTGACCCTGGCCGGCACCAGCGGCTTCATGGAAGCCATCGCCAGCTGGGGCAAGCCCTTCATGCCCGGGCGCACCGAAGAAGCCGATTGCTGGGCCGTGCGCCGCGGCCACCTGCACCAGACGAATGCCGATGCTTCGGCGCTATCGCCGGTGTGCAGCCACTTCGGCGGCCCGACCCTGCCGCCCGGTATCCAGCACGCCATCTGCGCGCCGCTGCTCAAGAGCTTCGACCGCCCCGGCGTGCTCCACCTCATTACCGACCGCAAGATGACCGAGGAGGAACTGCACGCCATCACCTGGGGGGCCGAGCTGTTCGCCGATGCCCTCAAGCTGTCGCTGGGCAATCTGCGCCTGCGCGCCTCGCTGCGCGAGCAGGCGGTGCACGACGTGATGACCGACCTGTTCAACCGCCGCTATTTCGACGAGGTGCTCAGCCGCGAGGCGAGCCGCTCGGAACGGACGGGCGAGGGCCTGATGCTGGCCATCCTCGACATCGACCACTTCAAGTCCTTCAACGACGCCTTCGGCCACGAAGCGGGCGACCGGGTGATCCGCGCCGTCGCCGAGCAACTGCAGGACTTCGTGCGCTCCTACGACATCGCCTGCCGGGTCGGCGGCGAAGAACTGGCGGTGATCATGCCGCGGGTGCACGTCGACGAAGGCTATGCCCGCCTCAACCAGTTGCGCGAGGAAATCAGCAGCCACCGCCTGACCCACAACGGCGTGCGCCTGCCGCCGATCACCGTTTCGATCGGCGTCGCCGAACTCGATGGCAACTCGGCCGACAACCTGATGCGGCGGGCCGACGCAGCCCTCTACGCCGCCAAGCGCGAGGGCCGCGACCGCGTCATGCGCTGGGACCCGAGCATGGACCTGGCCCTGTCGAGCGCCCTGGCCCAGGGCGAACGGCGGCCGACAAGGCATTAGCAGTGGTCAGTCAATACGGCCAGATTTGCGCGCTGAGTGCACAAAAGCTGCCTTGGGGACAACACTGCTGCCAGAAATGACAACTGCGTGGATAGCAGGCAAAATCCGGCGATACTTTTAGTGGGCCGTGTATGACTGCCATCTATTCTTGTGAATATTGTTCGGAATCTGCTGGAAAGCTCGTTGGGTCTGACCTCCCGGCTGCCGCGTTATCCCGCGTATACGGCATTCAGCCGGCGTATACGTCAAAAGTGCCGTCTACTTTAAGTTATGCGTCTTCAAGGAGGAGCTAATGGGGTTCTCTATATCTTGGCTTGCTGTTTCTGGGAAAGAGAAAGAAATTGTCCTGAAAGAGCTTGGCCTATCTTCAACGGGTGAGCGGGAAGAACTTCCCGAGAGTCCGGTAGTGTCCGCCGAACTGCCAAACGGATGGTTTCTCGTATTCGCTAACAGGGCTGATTCGAAGCTGGTCGCGAATGAAACACTTCGCGCCCTTTCCTCTAATTGTGTAGTGGTCGCGTGCCAGGTAGAGGAGCACATCATGGTTAGTTCTGCGACGTGCTACACAAACGAAGTGAATACATGGCGTGTCACCCACGATGCCGAGCAGGGCATTTTTCATCTAGAAGCTAGTGGCGACTTGCCCTCCGAATTCAAGCCAATTTCCGACTCGTTAAAGGCCCAACAACAAGAGGCCGATGGCGTGGACTACATTCACGACATCCCCATCACTTTGGCCCAACACATTACTTCGTTCCGACACGACGAAGATATTTCGGGCGCATCTGAGCAACCCTTTGAAGTGCTTACCTATTCGAGAAAGGCACCTACCGCTCCCTCGGTTGCTCAGCCAAGCCCACCTACTGCTCAACCCAAAGCTGCACCGCCAGCCAAGCCATGGTGGAAAATTTGGTAGCCGCTACGCATAACAATCCAGTCAACCGGACCACCGAACACCCGCCTTTGGGTTGCCTCCATCCGCTTCGCGCGGCGTCCGGTTACTTTCATCGTTAGGCTCCATATGCACTTTTCCAAGACTCTAATCGCTATCCTATTTGCGACTTGTTCATCCTTTGCCTCTCCACAGCAGCGAGATGAAAGCGAAATAGTGTTTGTTGGCACAACCGACCCTGACATGGTTGCTGCAATAAAACATGCGCGAACCACTCTGGTCGATTTCCTGAAGCTGGCGGCCAATCCTCCTGCCGGCACGGATGGGTACAAACTCAAGGTCATGGTTATCGACGGTGCCAAGACCGAACATTTTTGGGTAACCCCATTCAAGGTATTGCCCGACGGATTCGCTGGCGTTCTGGCAAATGATCCGAAGGTGGTAAGGAACGTGAAAGCTGGCCAAACGGTGCGCTTTGACGACTCCCTAATCTCTGACTGGGGTTACACCAAAGATGGCCGGCAAGTCGGTAGCTTCACTGTCTGTGCGCTCTTCAAGAAAATGCCGGCAGAGCAGGCTGAGTACTACAGGAAAAACTATGGTTTCGATTGCTAAGCCGAACAAACGCTTCAAGCCGATCCCCCCAAAAGCTTTGCTTTGGTTTCCCTCTGCGCTGCGCGCTCCGGCGTCAACTCAAACTGCATACTAGGCATCAAATGCATTCGGCCCAAAAGGTTGCGGTGGTATGTGGTCTGCTGTTCGTGGCGGAAGCGGCGATAGCGGTAGAGTGTGCTCCCGCACCTGTCACAACGGGGGATCAAGCAGCTTGCTTCGCAATGCGTTTTGTTGAAAGGGCTCAGGCGCCTCAATGGGAGGTCGTGTACGAGTCCAAAGACAATGGAACGAAATGGCAGGTCGGTTACGCTCCCAAGTTATCGAATGTGCGTGGCGGCGCCGGAGTGCTTACGGTGGACAAAGAAACGGGGCGGATCACTCTCATCAGGGGGTTCAAGTGACCCTGACGCCTAGCCCTTCTGTATGGACTCCCCCAGAAGCAAGGAACCTGACCGATAGGTTTGGCTTGTTGGACGCAGTCAACCGGACCGCCGCGGGATGAATTGCCACCTCCCGGTGTGAGATAACAGCCCCCCGCGCAGGCCGGGTATGCCGTTTGCAGTCCGAGCAGGACCCGGAATCTTCACCAAGGAGCCGCCCATGCTGCCTGCATCGCCTACCACCGGCCTTTCGGATGTCCAGACCCTGCGCGACCGCGCCCGCCACCACATCGACGAAGGAGCCGTCACCAACGACTACCGGGCCGATCGTGAGACGGTGCTGCAACTGCTCAATACCGCGCTGGCCACCGAAATCGTCTGCGCCCTGCGCTACAAGCGCCATTACTACACCGCCAAGGGCCTGACCGCGGCCAGCATCGCGCAGGAATTCCTCGAACACGCGCACGAGGAGGAAGACCATGCCGACCGCTTCGCCGACCGCATCACCCAGCTCGGCGGCGAGCCCGACTTCTCGCCCGACTCGCTGAGCCGGCGCAGCCATGCCGAATACATCGAATGCGACACCATCGTGGACATGATCAAGGAAAACCTGATCGCCGAGCGTATCGCCATCGACAGCTACAAGGAGATCGTCAATTACCTGGCGAACGACGATCCGACCACCCGCCGCCTGTTCGAGGAGGTGCTGGCGGTCGAGGAACAGCATGCCGAGGAACTGCACACCCTGATCCACCAGATCGGCACCACCCACTACGCCGTCTGAACGGCGGGCGCCTGTGCCGACCGCCGTCCACTCCGCCAGCCCGCGCAGTCTCTTCGCGCCGGGCCGCAACTGTTGCGCCGTCGCCCGTGCCCGGCGCGTCGCGCTGCTCATCGACGGCGAGGCGTATTTCGACGCCTTTCGCCGGGCGGCCGAGCAGGCCAGCCACGCCATCACCGTCATCGCCTGGGATTTCAGCAGCAGCACGCGCCTGCACTTCGAGCACGGCTGGCACGGGCCGCCGGCCCGGCTCGGCGACTTCCTGAACTGGCTTGCCCAGCGCCGCCACACGCTGCAGATTCGCGTGCTCGACTGGGACTATCCACTGGTCTTCGGCACCGACCGCGAGCTGCCGCCGGTCTGGGGCCTGGGCTGGCAGGCGCACCACCGGGTCGAGGTGGCCTACGACAATACCCATCCGCTAGGCGGTTCGCACCACCAGAAAGTGGTGGTCATCGACGACGCGATGGCCTTCGTCGGCGGCTTCGACCTGACCGACCGGCGCTGGGACACGCCGGAGCACGGGGTCAACGACGGTCGCCGCTACGCCGACGGGATCGCCTATCCGCCGGTCCACGACCTGATGATGGCGGTCGACGGCGACGCGGCGCGCGCCTTCGGCGATCTGGCCCGCAGCCGCTGGCTGGCCGCCACCGACGAGGCGCTGCCGCCGGTGCCGCCGGGGGCCGATCCATGGCCGCCCGGGTTGACTGCCGATTTCGTCGATGTCGATGTAGCCATCGCCCGCACCATGCCGCCTACCGCCGGCCAGCCCGGCGTGCGCGAAGTCGAGGCCCTCTACCTCGACATGATCGCCGCCGCCCGCCACTGCATCTACATCGAAAACCAGTATTTCACCGCCGCCGCCATCGGCGATGCCCTGGCCGCCCGGCTGGCCGAGCCGGCCGGCCCGGAAGTCGTCGTGGTGCTCCGCCTGCTCAGCCACGGCTGGCTCGAGGAGCACACCATGCACCTGCTGCGCACCGGCATGATCCAGCGCCTGCACACCGCCGACCGCCACCATCGCCTGTTCATCTACTACCCGCACATCGACGGCCTCAAGGACGGCACCTGCCTCGACATCCATTCCAAGCTGATGATCATCGACGACGAGGTGCTGCGCATCGGCTCGGCCAATCTGTGCAACCGCTCGCTGGGGCTGGACAGCGAATGCGACGCCGCCATCGAGGCGGCCGGCAACCCGGTAACCGCCGCCGTCATCCGGCAACTGCGCCACCGCCTGCTCGGCGAACATCTCGACCAGCCGCCGGAGCGCGTCGAGCAGGAAATCCACCGCCAGGGCAGCGTGCATGGCGCCATCGCGGCACTGGCCGGCGGCCGGCGCACGCTCAGGCGCTTCGAAAGCCAGCCCGAATGGCCGGCCGCGGTGCTCGAACTGGTGCGCTTTGCCGATCCCGCCGGCCCCTTCACCAAGGGCGCGGTGATCGAGAGCGTGGTG
>DATGXM010000312.1:0-4981 GCA_035298985.1 Azonexus sp.
CCGGAAGCAGGCCGGCCACCGGCGCCCGCCCAAGCAACCGACAACCGCCGCCACGACGATGATGGCGGGAAACGGCACGCCCAAGGCAAATATTGCGACGAAGGCCGCCAGCGCGATGGCCCACAGCACGCGGTTTTTCAGCGTCCGGCTGCCGATGCGGTGCGCCGCCTGGAGCACGATGACCGCGACGGCCGGCTTGATGCCGTAGAACAGGCCGGCGACCAGCGGCATTTCGCCATAGGCGATGTAGATCCACGACAGGCCGATCAGGATGAACAGCGAGGGCAGCACGAAAAGCGCCCCGGCCACCACGCCGCCCCAGGTCCGATGCATCAGCCAGCCGATGTAGGTCGCCAGCTGTTGTGCCTCCGGGCCGGGCAGCACCATGCAGTAGTTCAGGGCATGCAGAAAGCGGCGCTCGGAAATCCAGCGCCGGCGCTCGACCAGTTCCTGGTGCATGATGGCGATCTGCCCCGCCGGGCCGCCGAAACTGATGAAACCGAGCTTCAGCCAGAACAGGAAAGCCTGCCCGAAGCTGACTGCGGCTGGCGTGCTATCGATGGATTCCGGGTGTGCTGTCTGGGTCATGTTCATGGTTGGTGATTTCTGGCAAAGGAGGCCAGCAGGCCGTCGAAGACGCGACTGGCCAGCGCGAGAAGCTGGTCGTCATCGGCAATGGTGTCGCGCAGACCGGCCAGGGTGGCCTCGATACCGACCGCTTCAGGAGGCTGCACGCCGCCGACATCGAGGTAATGCACCAGGGCGCCGAAGCGCTGCAGCGCCGGGGTTTCGAGACCGAAACTGGCAAGCAGGACCTCGAACGTCACCCGGGCGCCGACATGGCTGAAGGTCGCACCGTCAAAATCGAAGCCCAGCGCGTCAGGCGGGCAGTCGCCGGGCGACGCCAGCCAGAGGATTTGCGCATCCGGGTCGATGCAGCGCCGTATCAGCCAGGCACTCGCTAGCCGGTCTATCCACGGACGCCGGCGCGTCGCCCACAGCCGCCGCTGGTAATCCGCCCGATTGAGCAGCGCAATGGCGCCCTGGGCCGGGCGTGGTTCATCGGGCGACAAGGCCCAGGCCGCGCGCTGCTCCAGGTCGCGCAAGGCTTCGTCAGCCTGCTTCTGCGCCTCGCCGGGAAAGAAATCGATGGCGGCCAGATTGGCGAAAGCCTTGCGCAGCTTGCGAGTCAGCTTCAGCGCTTCATTGGCCGTCTCCGCGCTCAGCTTGTCGCGTCCGGCCGCGATGTCCGCCAGCAAATCGGCGAAGTCGGCGCTCCGGTCGAACAGGGCGACGAAATTGCCGGCGGCGTGTTCCTCAAGCCGGACGACCAACGCCGTTCCGTCCGCCGCCAGGACATCGGCGGCTACCGCATCGAGCGTGGCGCGGCATTCGTCGCGTTCCGGCATCAGATAGACGCCATCCCGCAGCACAGCGGCGCCCGCCGCCTTGAGGCTGCGCCAGGCGCGCATGCGGGCCGCCGCATTCTCGGTGGGAAGGCTGGTGATCAGTGCAATCCAGGTCGTCATGGACCCACTCTACAGCACATGCAACTGATTCTACAATAATGTTCTTACTCTACACATATTCGCTGCAAGGCCCTCGTTGCCATCGTGCAAAAGACTCTGGGGCGACGCCAGGAAGACTTCAGCAGCACCTCTGCATACGGACAACGGATACTGCGCGGAATGAAAGAGACAAAGCAGAGGCGCCACGGTGAATCCTGAAGACCGGAACGCCGTGGCCCGGCCGTTGTCATCTGGAGAATTCCCCAGGGAGTTCTGTCATGCAAGAACGTAAATCGTCGACGCTCCTTTACCGCTATTTTTTCTTCGGCTGGCTGTTCCGCGACGCCGGCCAGGGCAGCCTGTCCGAGCGCCGCGCGGCGTGGCGGCACAACCTGGTGCAAGCGCGCTGGCTGCCGACCTATCTGCGGCGCTGGCTGACGCTGAGCGCCCTGTTCTTCTCCGGCGGTATCGGCGCGGAAGCCATCGGTGGCATCTGGTCGTGCGCCGCGTGCTTTGTTCTCTTTTCGTCGGCGCTGCCGGTAGTCTCGGTCATCATCGTGGCGATGCTCGGATTCCGTTATTTGCCGAGCCCGTGAACTGCCGCTCGGGGGCAAACCCGAACCACTGACGATCAAAAACACAAGGCCCGGCAGGTACCGGGCCTTGTTGGTGCGACAGACTTTATTGTTTGCGATCAGCGTCGCTTACCAGTTCGGCTCGCGCTCCGGCGTCGCAGTGATCTTGTGGATGCTGAGGTCGGCGCCTTCGTATTCTTCCTCCTGATCGAGGCGCAGGCCGAGGGTGCTCTTCAGGGCGCCATAGACGATGGTGCTGCCGATCAGGGCGACGACAATGGCCATCGCGGTCATGATCAGCTGCGGCATGAAGGCGATGCCGCCGGCACCGCCCAGCGCCTTGCTGCCGAAAATGCCGGCCGCGATGCCGCCCCAGGCGCCGCACAGGCCGTGCAGCGGCCAGACACCGAGCACGTCGTCGATTTTCCAGCGGTTCTGGGTCAGCGTGAACATGACCACGAACAGGCCGCCGGCGACGCCGCCGACGACCAGGGCACCAATCGGGTGCATCAGGTCGGAACCGGCGCAGACGGCGACCAAGCCGGCCAGCGGGCCGTTGTGCAGGAAGCCCGGGTCGTTCTTGCCGAGGACCAGTGCGACCAGCGTGCCGCCGACCATGGCCATCAGCGAATTGAGGGCGACCAGGCCGGAAATCTTGTCCAGGGTCTGGGCGCTCATGACGTTGAAGCCGAACCAGCCGACGGTCAGGATCCAGGCACCGAGCGCCAGGAAGGGAATCGATGACGGCGGATGGGCGGACAGGCGACCATCCTTGGTGTAGCGGCCGTAGCGCGCGCCAAGCAGCAGCACGGCGGGCAGGGCGATCCAGCCGCCCATGGCATGCACGACGACGGAGCCGGCGAAGTCATGGAATTCCTCGCCGAAGGTCGCCTTCAGCCAGGCCTGGATGCCAAAGGCCTGGTTCCAGGCGATGCCTTCGAAGAAGGGATAGACGAAGCCGACCAGCATGAAGGTGGCGATCAGCTGCGGGTGGAATTTGGCGCGCTCGGCGATGCCGCCGGAGATGATGGCCGGGATGGCCGCAGCGAAAGTGAGCAGGAAGAAGAACTTGGTCAGCTCGAAGCCGTTCTTGTCCATCAGCGTCTCGACGCCGGAGAAGAAATTGACGCCATAGGCGATGCTGTAGCCGACGAAGAAGTAGGCGATGGTCGAAATGCCGAAGTCGGTCAGGATCTTGACCAGGGCATTGACCTGGTTCTTCTTGCGCACCGTACCGACTTCGAGGAAGGCGAAGCCGGCGTGCATGGCCAGCACCATGATGGCGCCGAGCAAAATGAACAATACATTGCTGCTGGACTGATAAGTTTCCATGAAACCCCCGATAGAAAATGGGGAAGCAGAAAGCAAGCACCATTCCAGTGCATTAAAAATGTTTCAAATCAGTGCGTTGCATTGAGCATTATCGGAATATTCGCACCACTTAGGTGCAATTTTCCGACAGCGCGCCCGAACTCGGTGCGTCAACGCCTTATTTGGGGGCGAGTTCGACCGGCAACAGTATCCACATCCGGCCGCTCTGTTTCATGCGCCCGGCCTGCTCGCCGGCCTCCTTGCCGAAGCCCCAGAAAAAGTCGGCGCGGACGGCCCCCTTGATCGCTCCGCCGGTGTCCTGCGCCATGACCAGGCGATTCATGGCCTGCGTCGAATTCGGCCGGGTGGTCGCCAGGAACACCGGCGAACCGAGCGGTACCGAACGCGGATCGATGGCGATGCTGCGCTCCGCCGTCAGCGGCACGCCCAGCGCACCAACCGGGCCGCCATCGCTGTTCGGCACCTCGCGGAAAAAGACGTAGCTGGGGTTGGCGTTGAGCAACGCATCGAGGCGCGCCGGATTGGCCCGTGCCCAGGACTGGATACCCTGCATCGACGCTTCCTCCAGCTTCAATTCGCCACGCTCGATCAAGGTCTTGCCGATCGACTGGTAGGGATGGCCGTTCTGGTCGGCATAGTTCAGGCGCACCAGGCTGCCGTCGGCCAGCTTGACCCGGCCGGAGCCCTGGACCTGCAGGAAGAACAGCTCGACGGCATCGTCCACATAGAGCAGGGTCTTGCTCGGCAGCCGGTCGCCCTTGGCGGCGATTTCGGCACGCGACCAGTACGGCACCACCTTGTTGCCCTCCAGCCGGCCGCGCACGCGCTTGTCCTTCAATTCCGGGAAGACGGCCGACAGGTCGATGGTCAGCAGGTCGTCCGGCACGCCGCGCACCGGCTGCTCGTAGCCCTTGGCGCGATGGCGGCTGCCGCGCAGCAGCGGCTCGTAGTAGCCGGTAACCAGGCCATTGACCGCGCCATCGCCATTGACGATGGCATAGGGTTTCAGATTCCGTTCGAAGAAGGCGCGCGCATCGTGGCCCGGCTTGCCGTCGGCGGCACGGGCCAGGTCGCAGACGCGCTTCCAGCCGGCGCCATTCCCCTTGCTGGCGACGCCGCGGCAGGAGAGCAGGAAGGCCGGCCAGGCAGCGGCCACGTCGTCCTCGCTCCAGCCGGGCAGATCGCTCCAGGCCGCCGGCTGCAGCGAACGCGAGAACGGGGGTGGCGGTACCGGGACCGGCGGCACCGCCGGGCAGGTGGGGCAGGACGGACAAGGGGCGCAAGCTGCCGGGGCGGGGGTCGGAACGGCCATCGGGTTCGGCGGGGTAGTCGAGCAGCCGGCCAGCACGGTAACGATCAGGGCGACAAATAAAAAGGCCGCGGTTTGGATTTTTCGCATGGGTTTCGCTAGAGTTCTCGGTTTGCCGCGAAGTATACCTGCCACCATGACCGAATCCCCGACTCTGGAACGCCTGCTGGCCCGCGCCGAGGCCGTTCTCGCCCGTCTCGAAGCCACCCTTCCCGTGCCGCCGACGCCCCCCGACTGGGACGCCGCCGTTGCCTTCC
>DATGXM010000313.1:0-2636 GCA_035298985.1 Azonexus sp.
TTCGTCGACCGCGTGGTCAATGCGGCGCGCCGCCAGGTGCTGATCGAAACGACCATCGTCGAAGTGACCCTGAACGATGGCTACCAGCAAGGCATCGACTGGACCAAGATGACCAGCGGCGGATTGTTCCAGTTCTTCGGCAACACGCTGACCACCAGCGCCAAGAACCTTAGCTATACCGGCGGCGACCCGACTGCCGCCATCACCATGCTCAGCCAGTTCGGCACGACCAAGGTGCTGTCCAGTCCGCGCCTGTCGGTCCTGAACAATCAGACGGCGCTGCTCAAGGTGGTCGAGAACATCGTTTTCTTCAACGTCAAATCCGAACTGGCCATCGCCAATACCAATCTGGTCGGCGGCACGCCCATTCGCTCCTACACCACCACGCCGCAAACGGTCAGCGTCGGCCTGGTGATGAGCGTCACGCCGCAGATCAGCGACAGTGACGTCGTCACCCTCAACGTGCGGCCCACCATCACGGCGCTGGGCGGATTCATCGTTGATCCCAATCCTGATTTGAACGGTCTGAACAAAGTCCCGCAAATCCGGACACGCGAAATCGAGTCAGTCATGCGCGTCAGCAGCGGCAACACCGCCGTTCTGGGCGGCCTGATGGAAGACAAGATCGACTATCAGAACCAGCGCGTGCCGTTGGTCGGCCAGATTCCCATTCTCGGCGAGGTCGCCAACAACCGGAACAATCTGGGCCGGAAAACCGAACTGGTCGTCTTCCTCCGCCCCGTCGTCATCAAGGACGCCAGCCTCGACGGCGACTACGCGGGCATGAAGGGCTACCTGCCGGGCGACAATTTCTTCGTCCAGCCGAACGAAGCCCAGCCCTTCAACATCGTCCCGAGCCGCTGAGAGCCGCGCATGAGCCTGTTGATGGATGCCCTGAAACGGGCCGAGACCGCCAAGCAGGAGGCCGCCCGCGCCCAGTTCGGCATTCCGCCAGCCGCGCCGGCCGAACCCACGCTCAGCCTGGAGCCCCTCAACAGCCCGGCAATGGGGGCTGCCGCCAGTCCCTTGCCGGATCTCGCCAAGCATATCGAAGCGGTTGACGTGGACTTGGCCAGCACCCCACTTCCCCAGGCATCAACAACGAACGGTCAGCCTCTGGCCCACACGCCTCCCGCATCGCCGCCCGCCGAACAAACCCATCGCGACAGCGTCCGCAATGCCTTTGCCGCCAAGCAACCGGCAGTTCCGGCACAAATTTCCCGCAAGCCACTGTGGTTGGCCATCGCCACACTCGGCATCGCGGCAATCGGGATTGGCAGCTACGTCTGGTACCAGTTGAATGCGATGAATCGCGGCACGCTGGTCCGCAATGCCCCCTTGATTCCACCGCCCCCGGCATCACAGCCAGTGCCACCTGCTGCTCCAATCCCGGCCCAGCCCCCCGTTGCCAATTCAACACCTCCCGATGAAACGGTGCTTTTCTCGCCGCGCCGGGAACCGCCCCCCGCCCGCCCGGCCGTGAGCGATACCGATGCACCGAGCCCCATCCGCCTGACCCGCACCCGGCCGGAAGTCGACCCCGGCCTGTCGCACGGCCAGGCCAGCCTGCAGCGCGGGGAAATCGAACCGGCGCGCCGGGATTTCGAGCAGGTTGTGCAGCGTGACCCGAACAATACCGATGCCTTGCTGGCGCTGGCCGCCATCGCCCAGCGCCAGGGCCGCCCGGCCGACGCCGAGGCGCTGCGCCAGCGCGCCCTGGTGGCCAATCCGAGCGACCCCGCCGCACAGGCCGCCGCCCTCAGCGGCAGCGCGGCGGAGGCCGACCCGCAAAGCGCCGAGAGCCGCCTGAAGAGCCTGCTGTCGGCGCAACCGGAATCGGCGCCACTCAATTTCGCCCTGGGCAACCTGTATGCGCGGCAGAACCGCTGGTCGGAAGCGCAACAGGCCTATTTCAACGCGGTCGCTGCCGAGGGCGACAATCCGGACTATCTGTTCAACCTGGCGGTCAGCCTCGACCACCTGCGTCAGCCGCGTCTGGCCGGCCAGCATTACCGCATGGCGCTGGAAGCTGCCGCGCGCCGACCGGCGGCATTCGACCGCACCAAGGTCGAGCAACGCGTGGGTGAATTGATGCCCGAGCAGGCACGCTGAACCGAGCATGAGCACATCTGCCCTCAAGAGTCGGCCACTTGGCCAGATCCTGATTTCCGAAGGCATCCTGTCGGAAGACCAGCTGCGCATCGCGCTGCTCGAGCAGATGAAGCAGAACCAGCCGATCGGCAAGCTGCTGGTGTCGCTCGGCTTCGTCACCGAGGCGACGCTGCGCCAGGCGCTGTCGGAAAGCCTGGGCAAGCAGAGCATCGACCTGCGCAATGCCGTCGTCGACCCGCTGGCGCTCAAACGGGTGCCGCGCGATCTGGCCAAGCGGCACCACCTGCTGCCGCTCGATTACGACGTCCATAACCGGCGGCTGGCACTGGCCATTTCCGACGTCAACGACATCGTCGGCCTCGACCGGGTGCGCGCCCTGCTCGAGGAAGGTACCGAAATCGAAACGCTGCTCGCCGGCGAATCGGAAATCGACCACGCCATCGACCAGTATTACGGCCATGAACTGTCGATCGACGGCATCCTGCACGAGATCGAGACCGGCGAAATCGACTGGCACAGCCTGT
>DATGXM010000314.1:0-14523 GCA_035298985.1 Azonexus sp.
GATGGAGCGGATTTCCTTGGTATCGCCGTCGATCAGCGCCACTTCGCCGGTATCGCGCAGGGTGACCGAGAAGACGTTCTTCAGGTTGATGTTGTTCATCTGCTTGGTCGGACGATCCTTGACCGGCACGATGACCTTCCACGAATCCATGGTGTCCTTGAAGCTGTATTCCGGCGGCACATCCGGGGTGTTCTGGATGTACTTGGCCATCAGGGTCAACTCTTCCTTGGTCAGGATGTCGTCGAAGTTGACCATGCCGCCATCGGTACCGTAACCGATGATCTTTTCCAGACGCTGCTGCCCGAGCTTGAGGGTACCGCCCTCGGTGACGTTGCCATCCTTGTCCTTCTTGGTCCAGTGCGGCTCGAGGTTCTTGCCGGTGGCGCCCTTGCGCAGCACGCCGTGACAGCCGGCGCAACGTTCGAAATAAATCTTCTTGGCCTGTTCCTTTTCAGCCGCCGTCATCGAGGGAGCGGCCTTGGCAGCTTCCTGGGCAAAGGCGGAACCCATGGCAGCAGCCATGGCGGTCAAGGCGATCACTCCCACTACAGATCTTTTCATCTTTCCTCTCCTAGAACGAAATGGTTCGCGCCAATACCCCCCCGACGCGATGTCCGCTAGGTTGCGCCGGAGCGCCTTCACCATCCTTGATACTCATCAATCTTTCCCCATGCGAATTTCTTTGCATTCAAAGGGATATAGATAGATTTAACTATGCGACTAATACTTTTTGACTACGTTCACTCAATTCCTTGATCCCCGCTATTGGCAGGGCCGGCTTACCGCATTAGGATGGCCGCCCAAAGGCAGAGAGAATCCATGAACAATCCATCGAAACTGCAGGGCGGGAAGGTCTGGCTGGTCGGCGCCGGCCCCGGCGACCCCGAACTTCTGACCATCAAGGCGGCACGCCTGATTTCGCAAGCCGACGCCATCGTGTACGACCATCTGGTCGGCAGCGGCATCATGGACCTGGCCCGGGCCGATGCACGTCTCATCTATGCCGGCAAGGAGTCGTCCAAGCACACCATGCCGCAGGGCGACATCAACCAGCTGCTGGTCGAACTGGCCCGCGAAGGTTTGTCCGTCGTCCGCCTGAAGGGCGGCGACCCCTTCATCTTCGGGCGCGGCGGCGAGGAACTCGAAACCCTGGCCGCCTCCGGCGTTGCCTTCGAAGTCGTCCCCGGCGTCACCGCAGCCGCGGGTTGCGCCGCCTACTCCGGCTTTCCGCTGACCCATCGCGAACACGCCCAGGCCGTTACCTTCGTCACCGGCCACCTGAAGGACGGCACGGTCAATCTGGACTGGCCCGGCCTCGCCCGCCCCAACCAGACGGTGGTGTTCTACATGGGCATCGGCGCCGCCGCCGAAATCTGCCGGCAGATGATCAACCATGGTCTGCCCTCGCTGACCCCGGCCGCCGTGGTCCGCAACGGCACGCAGGCCGACCAGCAGACCGTGCTCGGCACGCTGGGCAACCTGCCGCACCGCATCGCCGAATCCGGCATCAAGCCGCCGGCCCTGATCGTGGTGGGCAGCGTCGTCGGCCTGCACGAAAAACTCAGCTGGTTCGAAAAATAATGAAATTCCTGTGGCTCATCGCCGTCCTCTTCGCGGCGCACGCCCACGCCTATTCGCCGGACGAACTGCGCGGCGACTGCCAGGCTGCCGAGGAAACCTACGCCGGCAAGAAAAGCAGCGATCCGATCCACGCCATCCGCAGCGCCCGCTGCATCGCCTACGTCGCCGGTTTTGCCGACGGCTACGCGGTCAGTGACTTTCTGGCCGACAAGGTTGCGGTCAAGCTCAACGCCTTCTGCCTGCCCAACGATCCGGACCTGTCGATGCGACTGGTACGCGCCGTGACCATCCATGTCGAACGGGTACCGCCCAATACCACCATGAGCACCGCCACGCTGGTCGCCGGCGCACTGGCCAAAGCCTTTCCTTGTACAGAAGCGCTTGAACCAAAGAAGTGATTCGGGGATAATCCGGCCTCCATTCGCCCCGATGGCGGAATCGGTAGACGCAGCGGATTCAAAATCCGCCGCCGAAAGGTGTGCCAGTTCGAGTCTGGCTCGGGGCACCAGTTAGCTGCACCAAGAAGTCCAAGCAAGGCCAAAGAACCCGCCCGTGTGCGGGTTTTTTATTGCCTGTCGCGGGGCTACGGCGTGGCCGCTCCTGCTCGGCCGATGGCGCCGGGTCATGGAAAGTTCCTCTCCGGAACGATGTGTGCGCACGACATGCTGCCCAGACGCATGCCGACGGCGCCGTCCGGATCGTTACGCCCGGGAGTGGGCACCGGAAATGCAAGGCAATTCCTGACAGCTGACGAACGATTACCGGCTGCCTTCGGTACGCGACGCGCAGCCACGACAGCGGAGATCGATGTCACATGCAGGATAGACCGTATTTCACTTTTGTTCCGGCCGGGCCGCGAACCACCACGGCGCTACATCGCATCGTCATCGTCGGGGGAGGCGCCGGGGGGCTGGAATTGGCGGTTCGCCTGGGCGAAAAGCTGAAACACAAGCGGAAAGCGGAGATCGTGCTCATCGACCCGCTGCTCACCCACGTCTGGAAGCCGTTGCTGCACGAAGTCGCTGCCGGCACGCTGCTGACGGCGGACGCCGGACTCGACTTTCTGCAGCAGGCCAAACGCCACCACTTTCGCTTCCACCTCGGCGCCATGGCCTCCCTGGACAGGAAGCGCAAGGAGATCGGCCTGTCCCCCTTGCATGACGAACTCGGCAACGAGATCGCGCCCCAGCGCAGCCTGTGGTACGACACCCTGGTCATCGCCATCGGTAGCCGCGACAACGACTTCGGCATTCCTGGCGTCAAGGAGCACTGCGTGCCGCTCAATGGCCCGGACGATGCCCAGCACTTCCATCGCCGCCTGCTGGCTTTGTTCGCCCGGGCCGAAATGCTGAACCGCGGGCCGGTTCGCGTCGTGATCGTCGGTGGCGGAGCTACCGGCGTCGAACTCGCCGCCGAGCTCCTCGATTCGACGCGGATCATCGCTTCCTATGGCGCTCACCTCCAGCAATACCCGTCTGCAATCAGGATATGCCTGGTGGACAGCGCCGCCCGCCTGCTGTCGGCCCTCCCCGAGCACCTCGGCCAGCAGTCGGCACGCGACCTCGCCGAGCGCGGCGTGGAAATCCGCCTGCAGCAGAAGGTGATCGGCATCGACCCGCACCGGGTGATCTTGTCGGATGGCAAAAAGCAGCACATCGTGTCCAGCGACATTACCGTCTGGGCCGCGGGAATCCGCTGTCCGGACATGCTGGCCGGGATCGATGGCCTGGAAAGCAACCGGCTCAACTAGCTGGTGGTCACCCCCAGCCTGCAAACCACGCGGGACAGCAACATCTTCGCCTTGGGAGACTGTGCGAGCTACACGCCGGTCGCCGGCCAAGCCCCGGTGCCGCCCAAGGCCCAGGCAGCCCATCAGGAAGCGCGGTTTCTGGCACGCACCCTGATCATGCGCCTCGAGAACCAGGCGCTGCCGAGCTTCACCTTCCACGACCGGGGTTCCCTCGTTTCCCTGGGCGAGCATGAGGCCGTCGGCAATGTACCGGGCTGGCTGGGCGGCCGGACCTGGTTCATGGAAGGGCTGCTCGCCCGCTTCAGCTACTGGTTGCTCTACCGGCGCCACCTGGCCATCTTGCTGGGATTCAACCGTGCCTTTCTTGCCCAGCTCGGCAGCTGGTTCTCCGGCCGCAGCCAGCCGCGGGTCAAGCTGCATTGAGCGCCGGTGGCCCGCCCGTCGATCTCCCGCCCCATCCGCTCCGGCGACCGCAACTTATTTACACAGCGCTGCAATTCTTTCCACCCGCCAACCCGACTAGACGCAGGCTTCTTCGAGAAAGGCCAACAACCTCTCCTCGTCCGGATTCAGGCCTTCCACCAGGCCGCTGTCCGGATGGCTTTGTTGCCACGCGAACAGGCTGCCGTCCTGGTAAGCATCGATCAGCAGCGGATGGATGTAGCTGCGCCGGCACACGGCGGGAGTGTTGCCCAGACGCTCGGCGACCCGCCGGCTTGCCTCGCCGATATTGCGCTTGGCCCGGGTGGGCGATGGCGCCGGACCCATGCCGAGGAGGCAGGAGAAACACAGCACGCTCGCCGCCCAGGTGCGGAAATCCTTGGCACTGACGTAATCGTCGGTGCAGTCGCGGAGATAGCGATTGACGTCGTCCGAGCTGACGTTGCGGACCTGGCCGCGGCGATCCACGTACTGGAAAAGCTCGCGCCCGGGCAGGTCGCGCGAGCGCTGGACGATGGCGGCCAGGCTGCGGTCGCGCAGGCTGAGACGGTGGCGGATGCCGTGCTTGCCCCGGAAGGAGAAGACCATGGTCGCACCGTGGATGGCGACATGATGATCCAGTAGCGTGGTCAGGCCGTAGGATTGGTTCGCCTTGACATAACCTTCGTTGCCGACCCGGATCAGCGTCGCCTCCAGCAAACGGACGACCGTAGCCAGGACCTTGGCCCGCGGCATGCCCGGCAGCCGGATGTCCCGCCCGACACGGGCCCGTATCCGCGGCAGGGCGCGGCCGAAAGCGGCCATCCGGCCGAATTTGCTCTGCTCCCTCTGGCAACGCCAGTCCGTATGGTATCGGTACTGCTTGCGGCCCCTGGCATCGCGCCCCGTCGCCTGGATGTGGCCATTGGCATGGCGGCAGATCCAGACATCGGTATAGGCCGGCGGAATGGCCAAGGCGCGTATGCGGGCCAGGGTGTCCGGATCGGAGATTTCCCCGCCGTCCGTATCGCGATAAACGAAACCGTCGCCCCGGCGTTCGCGCCGTATGCCGGGGTCGCTGTCGCAGACGCGGCGCAGTTTTGGGGTGCGGGGCATGGGCGGCTATCTGCTGCCAGGAAAGCGATGGCCGAGCAGCCGCAAACGGCGTACCCGCCAGCCAAAGCGGAGCCGGCCGCTAGCAATGATAGAATCGCCCCCCTTCCCGCAACCGATGACTTTCGTCGGCGCCCTACCCTTATCACCAGCGGATTACTGCCATGTCGTTGACCGTCGACGACTTCGACTTCCCTCTCCCGCCCGAACTGATCGCCCAGCACCCCGCCGCCGAGCGGCGCGGCAGCCGTCTGCTGCACGTCGCCGGCACGCAGCTGGCCGATTGCCGTTTCGCCGACCTGCCGAACTTCCTCAAAGCCGGCGACCTGCTCGTCTTCAACGACACCCGGGTCATCAAGGCGCGCTTTTTCGGCCACAAGGAAACCGGCGGCCAGGTCGAGATCATGCTCGAACGCATCGTCGATGCGACGCATGCCATCTGCCAGATCCGCGCCAGCAAGGCGCCGAAGGCGGGCGCCCTGCTCACGCTGGCTGATGCCTTCACGGTCAGGATGACCGGGCGGGCCGGCGCCGACGGCGATTTCTTTGCGCTGGAACTGGTCGACCGCGACGACTTCTGGGAAGTCGCCGAGCAGTACGGCAAGCTGCCGCTACCGCCCTACATCGAACACCCGGCCGAAGGCGCCGACGAGACGCGCTACCAGACGGTCTATGCCCGCGAACCGGGCGCCGTGGCCGCGCCTACTGCAGGCCTGCATTTTGACGACGCCATGCTCGACACACTGCGCGCCCAGGGCATCGGCACCGCCTTCCTGACCCTGCATGTCGGCGCCGGCACCTACCGGCCGATGCGCGTCGAGAAGATCGCCGACCATCGCATGCACAGCGAGCGCTTCGACATTCCCCCGGCCACCGCCGAGGCCATCGCCGCCACGCGGGCAGCCGGCGGCCGCGTCATCGCGGTCGGCACGACCAGCCTGCGGGCCCTCGAATCGGCGGCCAATGAGGATGGCACGGTCAGCGTCGGCGAGGCGGAAACCAGCATCTTCATCACCCCCGGTTACCGCTTCAAGGTCGTCGACCGCCTGATCACCAATTTCCATTTGCCGAAATCGACGCTGCTCATGCTGGTTTCGGCCTTCGCCGGCTACGACAACATCCGTGCCGCCTACGCCCATGCGGTGGCCGAGCGCTACCGTTTCTTCAGCTATGGCGACGCCATGCTCCTGGAAAAGACCGATGCAGTTTGAACTCCTGACAACCGACGGCGCCGCCCGCCGCGGCACGCTGACCCTGAACCACGGCGTAGTGCAGACCCCCGTCTTCATGCCGGTCGGCACCTACGGCACGGTCAAGGCCATGACGCCCCAGTCCTTGAACGACATCGGCGCCCAGATCTGCCTCGGCAACACCTTCCACCTGTGGCTGCGCCCGGGCCTCGACGTCGTCCATGCCCACCAGGGGCTGCACAAGTTCATGAACTGGGACAAGCCCATCCTGACCGACTCCGGCGGCTTCCAGGTCTTCTCGCTCGGCGCCCTGCGCAAGATCACCGAGGAAGGCGTCAAGTTCTCGTCGCCGCACGACGGCGCCAAGCTCTTCCTGTCGCCGGAAATCTCGATGCAGATCCAGCACGTGCTGAATTCCGACATCGTGATGATTTTCGACGAATGCACGCCCTACCCAGCCACCCGCGACGAGGCGGCCAAGTCGATGCGCCTGTCGATGCGCTGGGCGCAGCGTTCGCGCGACGAGCACAACAAGCTGGAAAACAACAACGCCCTGTTCGGCATCGTCCAGGGCGGCATGTACGAGGACCTGCGCGACGAATCGCTGGCCGGGCTGGACCACATCGGCTTCGACGGCATGGCCATCGGCGGCCTGTCGGTCGGCGAGCCGAAGGAAGACATGGCGCGCATACTGGAGCACGTCGCCCCCAAGATGCCGACCCACAAGCCGCGCTACCTGATGGGCGTCGGCACGCCGGAAGACCTGGTTTTCGCCGTCAAGCGCGGCATCGACATGTTCGACTGCGTGATGCCGACCCGCAATGCCCGCAACGGCCACCTGTTCACCCGCTTCGGCGACATCAAGATCAAGAATGCCCGGTTCAAGACCGACACCGGCCCGCTCGATCCGTCCTGCACCTGCTACACCTGCACCCAGTTCAGCCGCGCCTATCTGCATCACCTGTTCCGCTGCGGCGAAATTCTCGGCGGCATGCTGAACACCATCCATAACCTGCACTTCTATCAGACCATCATGGCCGAGATGCGGGCCGCCATCGAGGCCGGCACACTGACCGAATGGTCCGCCGCCTTTGCCCGCGACCGTTCCACGGGCGGGTGATAGAATCCGTCGTTTCGACTTTCAAGCAATCCGGAGTTACAACAATGATCAGTCTTGCCCACGCCCAAACCGCTGGCGCCGCTGCCGACCCGACCGGCGGCTTCATGCAGCTGCTGCCGATGATCCTGATGTTCGTCGTGCTGTGGTTCCTGATGATCCGCCCGCAGATGAAGAAGGCCAAGGAACACAAGGCGCTGCTCTCGGGCCTGGCCAAGGGCGATGAAGTCGTCACCCAGGGAGGCATCGTCGGCAAGGTGACCAAGGTCGGCGAAAACTACGTCAACGTCGAAATCGCCGAAGGCACCGAAGTCGTCGTGCAAAAGCCGTCGATTGGCCTGGTTCTGCCCAAGGGCACGCTGAAGTCGCTGTAATCACCCCAGAAGGCGGCCGCTGGCCGCCTTTTTCGCATTAAAGCCACCATGAATCGCTACCCCCTCTGGAAGTACATCACCGTCGCCATCGCGCTGGTGCTCGGCTTCGTCTACACCCTGCCCAACTTCTTCGGCGAGTCGCCGGCGGTGCAGGTTTCGAGCGCCAAAGCCACGCTCAAGGTCGATCAGAAGACGCAAAGCCGCGTCGAGGAAGCCCTGAAGTCGGCGAACATCGTCCACGACGGCATCCAGCTCGATCCCAACGGCGTCAAGACCCGCTTCAAGGACACCGACACCCAGCTGAAGGCCAAGGACATCCTGGAAAAGACCTTCAACCCGGATGCCGCCGACCCGCAATACGTCGTCGCCCTCAACCTGCTGGCCGCCTCGCCGCAATGGCTGACTTCGCTGCATGCGTTGCCGATGTACCTCGGCCTCGACCTGCGCGGCGGCGTGCACTTCCTGCTCCAGGTCGACATGAAGGGGGCGCTGACCAAGCGCCTCGACTCGACCTCCGCCGACATCCGCACCGTGCTGCGCGACAAGGGCCTGCGCCACGGCGGCGTCAATCGCGAAGGCGACCGCATCGTCGTCAAATTTCGCGACGCCGACACGCAGGGCAAGGCGCGCATCGCCATTTCCGACAGCCAGCCC
Source organism: Azonexus sp. (assembly GCA_035298985.1). Taxonomy (GTDB): domain Bacteria; phylum Pseudomonadota; class Gammaproteobacteria; order Burkholderiales; family Rhodocyclaceae; genus Azonexus. The sequence continues at coordinate 8,200 of DATGXM010000314.1, forward strand.
GACCTGCTGGTCGTCGAATCCGGCGACGCCAGCGAACCGCGCCTGGTCGCCACGCTGAAGCCGCAGGCCCAGCAGAAGATCGGCGAATTCGCGCTAAAGCAGAACATCACTACCCTGCACAACCGGATCAACGAACTCGGCGTCGCCGAGCCGGTGATCCAGCAGCAGGGCCAGGACCGCATCGTCGTCCAGCTGCCGGGCGTGCAGGATACCGCCAAGGCCAAGGACATCCTGGGCCGTACCGCGACCCTGGAAATCCGCATGGTCGACGACACGCCGGGCGCCCTCGACGCCGCGCTGGCCGGCAACCCACCCTTCGGCACCGAGCTTTACAACGAGCGCGGCGGCCAGCCGCTGCTGGTCAAGAAGCAGGTCGTGCTGACCGGCGACCGCCTCAACGACGCCCAGCCCGGCTTCGACAACCAGACGCAGGAACCGGCCGTACACCTCAACCTCGACTCGGCCGGCGCCCGCATCTTCAAGGACATCACCCGCGAGAACGTCGGCAAGCGCATGGCCATCCTGCTCATCGAAAAGGGCAAGGGCGAAGTCATCACCGCGCCGGTCATCCGGACCGAAATCGGCGGCGGTCGCGTGCAGATTTCCGGCCGCATGACCACCTCCGAAGCCAACGACACCGCCCTGCTGCTGCGCGCCGGCTCGCTGGCCGCGCCGATGGACATCATCGAGGAACGCACCATCGGCCCGTCGCTCGGCGCCGAAAACATCCAGAAGGGCTTCCACTCGACGATGTGGGGCTTCGCCGCCATCGCCGTGTTCATGATCCTCTACTACCAGATGTTCGGCGTTGTCTCGGTGCTGGCCCTGGCCTCCAACCTGCTGTTCCTGGTCGCCATCCTGTCGCTGCTGCAGGCCACGCTGACCCTGCCCGGCATCGCCGCCATCGCGCTGACGCTGGGTATGGCCATCGACGCCAACGTGCTGATCAACGAACGGGTGCGTGAGGAGCTGCGTGCCGGCATGCCGCCGCAGGCCGCCATCTCTGAGGGCTACGAGCGCGCTTTCGGCACCATCCTGGACTCCAACATCACCACGCTGATCGCCGGCCTCGCCCTGCTCATCTTCGGCTCCGGCCCGGTGCGCGGCTTCGCCGTGGTGCACTGCCTGGGCATCCTGACCTCGATCTTCTCGTCGGTGGTCGTCTCGCGGGCCCTGGTCAACCTGATCTACGGCCGCCAGAAGAAGCTGACCAAGGTTGCCATTGGCCAGGTATGGAAGCCCGGCGTCGCCGCCGGCGCCCAGAAATAAGGAAACACCGACATGGAATTTTTCCGTATCAAAAAAGACATTCCGTTCATGCGCCATGCGCTGACGTTCAATGTCATCTCGCTCATCACCTTCGTCCTGGCCGTGGTCTTCCTGTTCACCAAGGGCCTGCACCTGTCGGTCGAATTCACCGGCGGCACGCTGGTCGAGGTCAAGTACCAGCAGGCGGCCGATCTGGAGAAGATCCGCGGCGCGCTGGGCAAGTCCGGCTTCTCCGACTACTCGGTGCAGAATTTCGGTTCGTCGCAGGACGTCATGATCCGCCTGCCGCTGAAAGGCGACCAGAACACCTCGCAACTCGGTGAAACGGTCATGAAGGCACTGGAAACCGACGCTCCGGGCGCCGCCCTGTCGCGCGTCGAGTTCGTCGGCCCGCAGGTCGGCAAGGAACTGGCCGAGAACGGCGCCATGGCGCTGCTGCTGGTCGTCATCGGCATCGTCATCTACCTCGCCTTCCGCTTCGAGTGGCGTTTCTCGGTGTCGGCCATCATCGCCAACCTGCACGACGTGGTGATCATCCTCGGCTTCTTCGCCTTCTTCCAGTGGGAATTCTCGCTGTCGGTGCTGGCGGCGGTGCTCGCCGTGCTCGGCTACTCGGTCAACGAGTCGGTCGTCGTCTTCGACCGGGTGCGCGAAACCTTCAAGAAGGTGCGTGGCCTGAGCACGCCGGAAGTCCTCGACCACGCCATCACCAGCACGATCAGCCGGACCATCATCACCCACGGCTGTACGCAGCTGATGGTACTGTCGATGCTGATTTTCGGTGGCGAAACCCTGCACTACTTCGCCATGGCCCTGACCATCGGCATCTGCTTCGGCATCTACTCGTCGGTGCTGGTCGCCAGCCCGCTGGTCATGTGGCTGGGCGTCTCGCGCGAGCAGTTCATCAAGCAGAAGAAGGTCATCGAGGGTGCTAACGAGGAAGGCGCCGTCGTTTAAGCGATTGTCGCCAGTGACACAAAAAAGGAGCCGATTTGGCTCCTTTTTTATGGTCATCGGCAGCTAGGCCGACAGGGCAAGCTAGGGCGGAAGCACGATTGACGCGCCAGCAGACGGGGCGGATACTCAAGGTCTTTCACCCACTGGAGCTTCACCCGATGAACAAAATCATTGCCCTCGCCTTTGCCGGTTTCCTGATGGCCGGCAGCGCCTTTGCCGCCGATCCCGCCGTCAAGTCGGTCGAATCGATCAACAAGGAAAAGGCCGCATTGGCGGGCAAGGAAATCGCCGCCCAGGGCAAGGTCGTCAAGGTCAATAACGGCATCATGCAGCGCAATTTCGTGCATGTGCAGGACGGCACCGGCGACGCCACCACCAACAACCTGATCGTCACCAGCAAGCAGACCGCTGCTGTCGGGCAGACCGTCAAGATCGTCGGCAAGGTGACCCTGAACCGCGACTTCGGCATGGGCTACAGCTATCCGCTGCTGATCGAGGAAGCGGTCATTACGCCGGTCCAGTAAGCTATCGCATCACCACGACAAGCCGGCCCATGCGCCGGTTTTTTTTGCGGCGCCTTTTGTATTTCAGGTTCGATCTGGCGCCCGCTCAGTGGGGGCGTAGACGCCCTACCAGTTCGGCGTTTCGGTTGCCGCCGGCACCGGCGGCGGCTCGGGCAGCCACCAGCCGCTGGCGCCATAAATCGCTGCAAGCGCCACGGCCAGGGCCAGCAGCAGGGCAGACAGGCCGCCGCCGGTCGCCGATTCGCCGTGGTCGGCCTCCTTCCAGCCAGTCAGCATCGGTTTGACCAGGTTGTCTTTCTTGATCCGGAAATAGAAGGCGATGGCGCCGACGTGCAGGCCGATGAGCAGCAGCAGGACCTTTCCCGTCAGGTGATGCAGGCCGGTCAACCGGTTGCTCAGGCCGGATTCGACCAGGCTGGCCAGCGGCCCGGAGAAGGCGATGTCATCGTTGGCGAACAGGCCGGTAGCGACCTGGACGACGAGCACGCCGAGCAGCCCGAAGACCGAGAAGGCGCCGAGCGGATTGTGCCCGTGGCCGCGCCAGTCGCCCTTCAGGTAAGCGCGCACCTTGGCCGGCGTCGGGAAGAAATGGCCGAAGCGGGCATAGGTTGAGCCGACCAGCCCCCAGGCCAGGCGAAAAGCGAGCAGGCCGACGACGAACAGGCCGATGCGGCCGTGCCAGTCGATCAGCGAGCCGCCCACTTCGCCGCTGACGATGGCGGCGACGACGCTGACCGCCAGCAGCCAGTGAAATAGCCGGGTCGGCCAGTCCCAGACGAGAACCCGGACCTGTTTGCTGTTCATGGACATCCTTTTTGTCGTTGAAACAAAACAGGCACCTTTTGGTGCCTGTTTTAGCGCTATCAGGAGATGGTAGCTTATTTCTTGATCTTGAAATCGTCGTGGCAGCCCTTGCAGGTGCCGCTCAGCTTGCCGAACTGCTCCTTGACAGCAGCCGCATCGCCGGCGGCAGCCACCTTGGCCATTTCGTTGGCTTCCTTGACGAAGGCACCAGCGACTTTGCCAACACCTTCCTTGTTGGTGAACAGCTCCGGCTTGACGCGGGTTTCTTCCCAGCCCTTGCCGTGGTCGGTGCCCGGCAGGTAGAGGGCGCCCATGCCGGAATTGGCAACGGCCTGGATCGCGGTGGCCGCCTTGATCACTTCGTCCTTGTTGTACTGGCCTTCGACGTTGGTCTTGATGCGGCCCATGTTCCACGCCATGAAGGCGTAGCCGGACTGGCGGAACTTGATGGCATCCTCCGGCTTGACCTGGGCGGCGGCGGTGCCGGCCAGGGTGATCGCGAGCAGGGACAGCAAGAGCTTGGATTTCATTGGTTTTTCTCCGTTATTGGGTTGAACATGAGGGGTATACGGAATCTGGCCGGCGATTATTCCAAAAGACTTTCGCCACGGCTTGGAACGGTACTCTAGCAGCCCCTCGCGCCATGTCGGTGACCGCGGTCACCGAGCCGGTGTCACACGGCGAAAATATGCTTGACGCGCAGCGCCGGGGCGCCGGATTCGATGGCCAGCAGGCGGGCGATGTTCGGGTGCTTGCCCGGGTTGGCGCGCTCGTCTTCGGTATGCTCGGCGAAGATTTCCAGGCCCTTCTTGGCAGCCTCGGCATTGATCGAGCCGTAGGTCTGCGCCAGATGGTTATAGACCGCCAGGGAACCCTGGCTGCCCGCCTTGTTCTCGATGCTGGCGGCGACGTTGCCGTCGGCGTCGAGCAGGTTGATGGCGGCCAGATGCGAGATGCCCGGCAGTTTCTTCAGATTTTCGGCAAAAGACATGTTGGTTGGGTACTTAGTCGTTAGTTATTAGGGGTTGGCAAAGGGAACTGGCTCGGCGGTGCATGGTTGGCGATCGTTTTTCTAGCAAACAACCACTAACGAGCAGCCGCTCGCTACTTCCAATCCCGCTTGGCCTTGACCAGACCGATGATCAGCCCGGTGGTGAAAGTCACGGCCGGCACAATGAAGGCGATGGCCTTGATGCCGCGCTCGGCACCAAATTGGAAAAGCAGCCAGACCGCCGGCAGCATGCCGAGGAACAGGCCGATCGCCCCGCCCCGGATACCGCCACGGATCACTTCGCGATCCGTGGTTTTCCGGTCACCGGTGCAGTGCGGACAGTAGATGGCGTCCGCCGGCACTTCCTGGCCGCACTTGCTGCACTGCATGGCTTAGATTCGGCGGGCCAGTTCGGCCGCTTTGCCGGTGTAATCCCACGGCGTCAGCTTGAGCAGTTCGGCCTTGGCGGCTTCCGGGATGTCCAGCGTCGACACGAAAGCCTGCATGCCGTCGCGCGAGACGCGGGTGCCGCGGGTCAGCTCCTTGAGCTTTTCGTAGGCATTGGGCACGGCGTAGCGACGCATCACGGTCTGGATCGGCTCGGCCAGCAGTTCCCAGTTGGCGTCGAGGTCGGCTTTCATCAGGTCGGCGTTGATTTCCAGCTTGCCCAGGCCCTTCAGCAGCGAATCGTAGCCGAGCAGCGTGTAGCCGAGGCCGACGCCCATGTTGCGCAGCACCGTCGAGTCGGTCAGATCGCGCTGCCAGCGCGAGATCGGCAGCTTTTCGGCGAGGTGCTTGAGCACCGCGTTGGCCAGGCCGAGGTTGCCTTCGGAATTTTCGAAGTCGATCGGATTGACCTTGTGCGGCATGGTCGACGAACCGATTTCGCCGGCCTTGACCTTCTGCTTGAAGAAGCCGAGCGAGATGTAGCCCCAGACGTCACGGTCGAGATCGACCAGGATGCTGTTGGCGCGGGCGAAGGCGTCGAACAGCTCGGCCAGCGCGTCGTGCGGCTCGATCTGGATGGTGTAGGGGTTGAAGGTCAGGCCCAGCGACTCGACGAAGCGCTTGGCGAAGCCTTCCCAGTCGTAGCCCGGGTAAGCGGCGAGGTGGGCGTTGTAGTTGCCGACCGCGCCGTTGATCTTGCCGAGCAGTTCGACGGCGGCGATGCGGGTGCGGGCGCGCTGCAGGCGGTAGGCGGTGTTGGCCATTTCCTTGCCCATGGTGGACGGGGTGGCCGGTTGGCCGTGCGTGCGGCTCATCATCGGGATGTCGGCGTAGGCGTGGGCCAGTTCGACCAGCTTGGCGATGACTTTGTCCAGTGTCGGCAGCATGGCCTGTTGGCGGGCACCCTGGCACATCAGGGCGTGCGACAGGTTGTTGATGTCTTCGGAGGTGCAGGCGAAGTGGATGAACTCGCTGACCTTGACCACTTCGGCATTGGCCTTGGTCTTGTCCTTTATCCAGTATTCCAGCGCCTTGACGTCGTGGTTGGTGGTGGCTTCGATGGCCTTGACCTCGGCGGCCTGCTGCGGACTGAAATTGGCGACCAGCGCATCCAGTTCGGCGACAGTGGCCGGCGAGAAGGCGGCGATTTCGGCGAAATGCGGCTCGGCGGACAGCGCCTTCAGCCATTCGATCTCCACCTTGAGGCGGGCGCGGATCAGGCCGAACTCGGAAAAATGCTCGCGCAGGGCGTCAACCTTGCCGGCGTAGCGGCCGTCGAGCGGGGAAAGAGCAGTCAGGGGATCGAAGGTCATATGCACATCCTTTTCAATA
>DATGXM010000315.1:0-13591 GCA_035298985.1 Azonexus sp.
ATCAACCACCGAACCGGAGGCCGTTCTCCAGGAATGAGTGGTCCGAAGAAATCAGGCAGGTCAACCCTGCCCCATGTCGGCAAGGAAATGCAGGCTTTGGGCAACATGACAGTACGCGTGCTCTGGATATTTAGGCGCGTAGGCAAGGCAACCGTGAGCATCGCTACCTGTCTAATTCTTGGTTTTAGGTTTTAAAGTAACGGAGGCCCCCGTGCTCAAAACCATTTTGGATAACTACCTGTTGCTCTCCGGCATCGTCCTGGCGATTCTTTTCGTGGTCCCGGCTCTGGTGCTGCGTGGCCGCGGCTTGAGGGACTCCCATGGCGCTGATCGCCGCAAGACTCCACGAAATGGAGCCGACCGGAGGGCATGAAGCCAGGCCGGCCTGGCGTTGCTTTCTCGATAGAGCCTCGGGATTCCAGTATCAGTGCTCTGCACCAGGAGAAAAAGCAACTGCACGCTGATTATCAGGGCTTGAGCGAACTAAGTTGGGAACGCTAGGATGGTGCCGGGACGGGAATGAAACAAATCGCCAAATCGGCCACCAATAGGCGTTTAGCGATTTTATTTATTTCACGTTACCCCCAAAGTTACCCCCATTCATTTAGCGCTGCGCTCAAGCGATAAGGATACGGATCGTACCGCCCTGCCCTTTTTCGCAACGATACGCATCTGCTTTGGGCGCAGATGGTCGGGGGCTCAATAATGCATCCAGGCTTATGGTGATGTTGGAAATTTTTCCTGTCCGGCGATCACTGGGTAGCCGATCCTTTGCGCGGCCACTCCTTGCTTAGATTCAGCTCGAGAATTTCAGAATCAACGCTTTCCTTAGGGCCGGAATTATCGGCTTTGAAAAGCGCGGCGATTTCCTTGTTTTGGGTTCTCTCACGCTCTCTCAAACGCAGGTTTGAACGGAATTCTCGCAACTCTTCCTGCCAGTATGCGTGCAGGACAACGCTATATACAGATAGCCCAGCGGCCATTCCTGCAATGATCATGAGGGCATGATAGACCGGAGTTTTTGCATCCACTAATGCAGCCGGAACCAGTTCAATGATTACGAAACAGAAGTTCAGCACTGACCACAGCCAAACTCTACGAACTGCCTTCTTGCACTTGGCCTCCAGCCTTTGATGCTCACTGGGGGAAAGGGTTGGAGATTCAGTGATGTCGCCAATCTTGGTGGCGAAGGCAAGCAAAGTTACCCAAGCGCTTCCAATAAGCAAAGCCAGCAGCTTCGAAATAGAGCCGAAAAGTGCATAAGTCCCAAATAGCGTGATCGCATACCCGAACCCGCCGCCAACCAACAGCGCCAGCGCGGGAAACGCCTTGATCCACGCATTACCAGGATTTTTCTTCATGACTTTACAGTTGCCCGTTATTTGCCAAAGAGCTTAACCAACCATACATAGACTCAAAAACGCTGGTAACGTTCGGCACGCCATCTGTTGCGTCCATCGATAGCAATGACATCAAGCGAAGTTGATCATGAGAGATTTTTTGGCCATTGGCCAAAAGCAAATCGGTATCGACTCCATCCAGATGGCGCAGCGCGACAGCCAAATTATCGAGTAGCTGCTGAGCTTGAGTTGTCGTGTCTCGCTTAAATGTCAGTTCCAGTTTTGCCTCCAGGTTTCCGTCAAGTCCATCCAACCAACGGAACTGCTGATCTCCACCAATTGCCGCCTTCACCGCATCGAGCATCGGCCCTCTTAATTTAACGCTTTGGCGATCTGTTTTTTCCTGCGCAGCCCCACCTTCATAATCGACCGACATCAGTGAACCACCGACAAAGATGGATTTGACGTGGCTATTTCGAACCAGCTGCTCTACGTCCTTGGGTATTCTGTCGGAAAGAGTGACGATAATTGGTGACGTTTCACTCTTGGTCAACAGCCAAGTCAGGTGCTGCTCTAATTGGCCGGAGCGGACTGCTGCAGATTGCGTGAAAACCACAAAGTTTTCCCGAATCATGAAGTAGATCATTCCCTCAACCCATTCCTGCGGAGCGCCGGTAGCATCATCATCGGGGGCCGAGAAATGGGAGATTGCCAATTGTTTGGCTGACATGTCTTTGATGAGCGCTGCGGCCTTTGATCCAGGTTCGTAGACCAACATAATTCCAGCCAAAGCCCCTTTCCAGTCGTAGCTCTGGGCGATGACACGTGAGCGGCCGACCGAGCCACTGCGCACGGAGACCTGCTCAAGGCGATCTGCGGCTTTCTCGCGCACCGACAATTCTGCAGCGATTGCTGCTTGAAGGCTTCCATTCAGTGCGGGAATTTGAGCCAATTTGCAATGAACGGTTTTATGGATTTTTGCCACTGCTAGCTTTCAACGATTGTTTTCAGAAGGTTAAATAGAGAATTCTTCTACATTTTCGGGGCATATTCCAAACGCCACAATCAGCCAAACGTCATAGAAAAGAGTGTATGGCGGCTGCCTTAAGTCACGAAAAAGCAGGTCGTTGGCTTACCATCCAGTGGGGTTGCAATTCAAGGCTTGAGGCTCTAACGTAAATTCCATGGGAAAAACCAAAGACCAAAAGGATCTACAAGCGATCCTGGACATATCCGTCCAGGCCAGGAACGAGGCCTATTCGTTGTTTTCTCGCCGTCTCGATACGAAGCGCAACCACGATTCGTTCATCGCTCTGCGAGATGCCTTTAATCTGCTGAATGATGCGACAGCGTTGCTGAGACGGGCAGTTGATGGAGCTACAGACACCAAGGCATCCAGCGACATTACCGTTATGGACGAAATCATGGTCCGAAGCGGCCGAGCAGTAATTGTTTCCGGCGATGAAGCTCGCCAAGATGGTACACAGCCGGAAGACGGGCCATGGACGGCAACGATCGTTGATTTTCCCAAAAAGTGACGCCTGTCACCCTGCTCTAATCGTCAGTTTTCAGCACACCACAGCTGCTCTCGATCCGCTCGCGTAGTTCCTTCCCGGCCTTGAAGTGCGGCGAGTACTTTCCAGGTACCGACACCTTCTCACCAGTCTTCGGATTTCGCCCCATACGCGGCGGCCGGTAGTTCAGAGAGAACGAACCAAAGCCGCGGATCTCGACTCGATGGCCCTGCACGAGCGTTTGGCAAATTGCTCCGAGGATATGATCTACCGCCATATCAGCGTCGGTTTTCATCAGCTTGGGGAAACGATACGCCAATGCTGTGATGAGTTCTGAGCGTGTCATTCCTCGCCATCCTTCAACACGTCGCGGTTAATCTCAAACCCCTCGCGCACCACTTGGCCGCAGCATGGGCATACCTCCTTGCCCTTGGTTCGATTGATCGCGATATAGACAGTCGCATCCGCGATGCCGACCTCCTGCGCCGCCTCTTTCACTGACTTCCCTGTCCGCACGAGTGCCAGCGCTTGCTGAGTTTTGCTGATGACCATAGCCGCTCCTTCACTGTTTCGTAAGTGCGGATTTTAGCACATAGCATAAAGTACTTGACACTGCGACTTAGCACAACCTACTATGTGTTTAACAAAGGAGCGAATCATGACCACCACCACTCACCAAGCAAATCAGATCACCACCAACCGCATGGTCATCCTGCTCTTCATGCTGGCATGGGCCGTAATGGTTATCGGTAGCCCGCTGGCAATGGCCGTAATGGTTTATCTACCCGCCGGAAAGATCGGCCTCGCAATCGGCAATGTCGTCCTGGCCGCCATCATGAGCGCCCCATGGATGGCCTTCGGTCTGCCGGTCGTTCGTCGCTTCGTTCGTGACCTGTAACCAGCCAAACAAGAAAGGATGTAACCCATGAATGCACTGCAAGGCAATTCAACCCAACACCCCGAGCGTTTCGGCCTAGATGCGCCGGCTGTGATGGCCGACCATGGCAAGTTCTTTGTCACTCTCACGGAAGAGGTTCATACCGTAAGAGTAGGCCCGCTGCCCCGTGGTGTTCACCTGCTGATCGATCCGGCCGCCGCGCCAAAGGAAATGGACACGGTATTGGTTGGCAATCGCGTGGAACCGTGGGCGATGCAGCGTGGCATTCGCGGGGTCGCCGTCCAGTACCATGAGCATTTCAGGTAACAGCAAGCACCCGAAGCCCGCCGAGCGCGGGCTTTTTCCCCTACCGCCTGAAATCGTAGGGGCTGATCATCGGAACGTCGATGCGTTCCTTGGCCATGACGATGCACCATAGCATCACCATTCGATCACCTTCGTCGTAGGCTGGCCGACTCCCCTGTTTCCATCCCCTCACAGTGCTTTTTCCAGCACCGACCGCTGCGGCAATGTACTCACAGCGGTATCCATTCCGCTCCAAGTCGATGATGATCCGGAACCAATCGACCAGCAGTTTTTTCCTGGGCGCCTTGCTATCGACCACGCCCCAACTCCCCCGGCATTCGGATTTGCGGCTTCGCCTTATCTTCGGACTTCGCCGGCAACACTATTTTTGAGGCCGTGAAGATAGGCATTCCGATTGCCTGATACAACGTGTCGTAATCCATCGCCAAAAGCCTCCTTGCCTCGCTTTCGTCAAAATGACGCAGCATGTCAGCCAGAACGCTATCAATCGGCGCCCCCTCGTCATGATGACGCACCCAGGCGACAAGACAGCAAGCACGGCGCTCATACTCGCCGATCTCCTTGCTTAGCGCCTCATGACCTTCCCCCTCGACCTGGTTGCGCTTCACCTCCAATGCCTTCAGGCGCGTTTTAATGCTACTTGCCATGTTGCTCCTCCAGTTTCTCGATTTGGTCCTGCATGACGCAGGTTTCGTAAGCGCGCCGCATGACATCCAGAGCAAAGATATAGCTGTTCATGTCCTTGGTGCTGATTTTTCCGGCACGCGCCATCCGATAAACGTTGCCCATTTCCCGCCGAATAGCGTGGCTATCCCGCAAGTCGATCTTGGGGGAGGGGGTAACCCCTCGCCTCCCCGCCTGATCTTGGCTCGCTGGCAGAAATTCTCCGCTGACGGCCTTCTCGGTCATACCTCGTTCGCGAGCAATTCGTTGTGGAAAGGAGTGGCGAAATTGGAAATGCCATCGATGCGAACATTCCGGCAGAAAACCTCGGCAAAGAATCCGGGGTCTGTTTGCCTGGCACCGAATGGCGATCTGACATGGTTGTGCACACACGCCACGACAGCCAGGCCGATTTCATAGGGGCGCCAGCCATGCACATTGTGGAGCGCGAGAAGCCCCCTGTCGGGCTTTACCGGAGCCGCATTCATCGCCGCCTCGCCGTCTCTGCAAATATCTTCGAACAGCTCCCCAATGCGCGCTGAAAGGACTTCGATTTCCTTCAGCGCCTCGACACGATTGCCCAAATGCTCGCGAACCTTGGCCCAGGCTCGCTGATCGGCTTCCTTCTCCAACCGGGCCTGCAGGTTCGCTGAGCCGGCCATGGCTTGCGCCAGCATGCCTTCGGCATCATCACGCCGACGCACAGCGATCTCCTTGGCCTTGGCGCGCTCCTCCCCCCCGTCATCCTTGCCAACCAGACGATCAGCGCCGCGCGCCCGGTCCTCGGCGTCCAGGCGGGCGATTTCTTCGTTCGCATCCTTCACGATCACCCGCAACAGCCTTTCCGTCTCGGCGTACTGCTCGATCGTGGGTTCCTTCAGTTCCAACAGTTCTTTCAGTTCCATGGTGTTGCTCCTTGCGGTGGTTAGATGATTTCGGGCGGCTGGTTGCCGTACATCGATTCGTTGTGCTCCCGGACGGCCTGGCTGGCGCGCTGGTGATCGGGATGCTTGGGGTTGGTGTAGGCCTCGGAGCCCATCAAGCGCAACGCCTCGAAATCCTTGGCGCCGCCCTTCTGAATGAAGCGCTCCTGATGATCCTTGCTGAGCGAGTCCAGGACATCCACAGCCGTGTCCAGGTTCGCTTCGTAGTTGCTGCCCCAGATGCTGCGCAGCTCGGCTTCACGCTGGTTGCTTGCCATCTGCGGCCTCCCTCGGGATGAAAACGATCTGGAACTTCGACAGAGCCGCCGAGCACAGGCCTTGAAGCTGATGAACGTACTCCGCCGACTCATCGGGGGAGGACAGGGAAAGATCGTGATCAACCAATCGCTCCAAGGTGACCGCGAGTGCTTCTGATGCGGCATCCGGGTCTTCGTAGGCGGCGTCCATGTCGCGCACGCCTTGAAGCATTTCATCTGAGTACATATCGAGAATAGACATAGTTATTTGACCTTTATGGTGATTGGCTTACCGTCTTCGCTCATGACGGGGCGCCCTTTGACGATGACTACGAACTTGTCGCGACCGTGATTCATCAACTCTTGTCCCGGTATCGACCTCACGAACTCGCTTACGGGCATTGATGCGCCGGCAACGCGAACAACGCCACTCGGTGCTTGCTTGTTGATTTCGGTTTCCGACACCTTGCTCAGCCGGTATTCGAAGATCGACTCATCAAGCCCCGCGGGAATGACAATCGACCTTCCATGGCGCTCAACGATTTCACCGCCAACAGCCATCCCGATGGCGCGCTTCACGTCACCTACGCCAGCGTTGCCGCCGTTTTCAGACGCAATACCCGCCGTGATGTAGTGCGCGGCCTTCTTGACGACCTCCGCCTCCTTGCCAGGAAGCTCTAGGGAATCGATCTGCGATCCGATCATTCCCTTCCATCCGCCAATCTTCGCGTTGTCTTCGGAAACCGACTTGTCCTTGAGTGCTGTCGCGCCCTTGAATATCAGTTCGGTCGTGAAGCGGCGGTAGGTCGTCCGGTTGTCTGAATACAAAAAGCCAACTTGCAGCGCATCATTCTTTTCACCGAGCTGGTTGCCTACTGACAGCTTCATGCTGGCCGGTAGCGCGCTACCGAGAGTAAAAAGCGCCAGTGACTTTTCTCTTGACGACAGCGCATCAATGGCAGCGCCAACCTTGTCTGCCTCATCGTTGGTAAGAGGCGATATAGACATCCCAGATCGCGCACTGACCGTCTCGGCCTGGGCAATCCGGTTGCCAAGTGTTGCAGCAATGGCCGCAGGCGTGCTCACATCAATCGGGGCGATGCTGGTGATAACCCCGCGCTCCAAACCCGCTTCAATGCCGCGTTCCTTGTAATCTGACTCGCTGGCGCGAAGAACTTTTTCCACTTGGTCGCGGCGCTTGTCCAAGGCTGGGGTGCGGCCGTTGGTTGCAATCAGCGTATCGATCTGGCGCAAAGTTGCGCGCTGATCATTGAGGCTCATTGACGCCAGGCCGCCAATTTCCTTGGCTTGGTTGGCCATATCGAGAATGGCTTTCTGGTATGGGGTGCCGGACGTTGTTTTGAGCGCCTTATCGATGTATTCCGGGGAGAGGATCGTTCCCTTATCGACGATCCCCTGGAACACGTTGTATTCGGCCTCCGCACGCTTCAGCGCGGCCTGCTGCTGGGCTTCTGCCCGATGCGCCTCTGCAGCCTGACGCTGCACAAGTGATGTCTTGAACACATCCAGCTTTGCCACCAAGGCATTGCGGCGATTCGAGTCCAGCTTGTCGGCATACACGCCTTCAGTGATCTGCTTCTGGAGCGCGTTGATGCCTTCGATGCTGTTACGACTGGCCATCGCCTTCTGGTTGAGATTTGAATCCCAGTTGGCGTCCTTCCAATCCTGCTTCTTCTTATCCCATGCTGCGCCGTAAGCCTGGCGCCCCATCGCTTCGGCATCTGGCGTGTCGAGGTAGGCATTCAACTGTTCGACATTGGAACCGGGAAGACTGGCCTTCTTGCCAAGCCTGTCCAGCAGGCCATCGGTCTGCGAACGGAACTCAGCAGTACGCGCCCCGGCGATGGCGCCATTCAGCGTCTTTTCCCCGGAAAACTCCGCACGCTTCAAACCCCGCGAGAAGTTCTCCTGAGTTACCGGGTCCATCCCTTCGATGGTTGGCTTCTGAATCTGGCTGACGCGGTTCTTGTACTCGTCGGCTGCGTTGCCGTGCTTCAGGCTGCCATCGGCCAAGCGCAGTTTGATGTCCTCTGAAATCGCATTGATCTCGGTTTCGTGATCGAGGATCGCATTGGCTGCTTGAGCCTTGGCAAGAGCTTGTTCCTGGCGCTTGTCTTCTTCTGCCTGCTTGTTGATGGCATCCAGAGCGCCGGCGCCAAGTTGCATCAAAGCGGCGCCAGCGTTCGCAAGGCTACGCGATCCACTATCGAACTCACCCTCAGCGAGGCGGGGACGCGGCGCCGGTTGTGCAACCTGGAAGCCAAAATTACCGACAGGGATTTTCATCGCGCATCCCCCTTATGGATCGATGCGTAGTATTCCGAGACCTGCCTGCTGACCCGGGCGTGCTCAGGGTGATTCGGGTTGTTGTAAGCCTCGGAGGAAATCAGCGATTGGACAGACGGCCGGGCATAGCTGACTTCCGTGCTGATGGATCGATCTTCGCCAAGCTGGCTGCCTACCTTGGCAAGCGCTTTGATCAGCGCCGGATCGTTGCCATGCTTCGCCATCAGTGCCTCGGCGTCTGCTCCGGCGTACGCCATTGCTGCGCGGTGGGCATCACGAACTCGAGCGTTGTATTCCTGCTGATCTGGCCAAGCCTTACGTAGCTCGGCGGTGCATTGCTCTGGGGTCAGGCCTAGCCCACCTTCGACCATCAGGGAAGCGTTCTCGTGGTAGGCATTCAGAGCCAAATCGATCTGCCCCTGAGAAAACCCGAGTTCGTGAGCCTTGCCAAGGAAGTCCTGCAGCGTTTTGTCTTCAGCAGGATTCCATTCCCCCTGAAGGCCTTCAGGAACGGCGATGTTGTAGCCGGCCGGCGTCAGCGGGCGTCCCTCACCGGCTCCCAATCGTCTTTCGAGATGAATGTGGGCCTCGGCCAGCTTCAGGCTACTGGCCTCGATGTCCATAGAACCATCCGGGCGAGTCACCCGAAATTTCTCCGGGATACCACCTTGAAACGGGCTACTGCCCGTGATCTGGCCGCCCCCTGCCGAGCCGGAATTGCTGGGATCAGCGAACTCCGAGAAAAGCTGAGTGTGTTTTTGCATCATTGCTCCTTGGTCAATCGTCAATTCCGCGCGTGTATCCACCGCGGCCCGTTTTCTGCTGGCTGCCTTGCCTTGGATTGGGTCCGCAGTAGTCAGCAAATCGCATGTGCTCAGGCTGGTAGCTCAGCAACAGGTCACCGGTCGGGCCGTTGCGATTTTTCCGGACCAGCGCCTCAGCAATCCCCACCCAGGCCGGCGAATCGCTGTAGAGCGCTTCCCGGTGCAGCATCACCACGATGTCGGCGTCTTGCTCGATCTCGCCAGAGTCGCGAAGGTCGGAGAGCATCGGGCGCTTGTCTGCACGCCCCTCTACGCCGCGATTGAGCTGGGCCAGGGCGATGATGGGAACCTGTAACTCCTTGGCCAGTGCCTTCAGCCCGCGGCTGATGCTGCCCATTTCCTGCGTGCGGTTGTCGCCCTCGCCGCGCATCAGCTGCAGGTAGTCGATGATCACCAAGGACAGGCCGGGCTTGCGGCTCAGGCGGCGCGCCTTGGTGCGCACGTGGGCCACGGATACCGCGGGCGTGTCATCGATCATCAGGCGTTGATCCTTGGCGGCCGGCACCTGGGCATTCATTCGTTGCCAGACATCGGCATCCTTGGTCCCTGAGCGCATGGCATGGACCGAAACATTCGACCTTGCTGCCATGATCCGCATGCCGATTTCGCGCCGGGTCATTTCGAGCGTCAGGAATAGGACAGAGCCGCCTGACCTGGCCACGTGATCGGCGACGTTGCAGCCGAAAACGGTTTTACCGACCGATGGGCGAGCAGCAACGATCACCAACTGCCCAGGCTCAAGGCCTCCGGTGATGCCATCGAAATCACGGTATCCGGTTGTCAATCCGCCCGACTCGCCCCGAGAGTCGACGTAGTACATCGCCTCGACGAAGGCATCGGAAAGCGAACCCAGCTCACCGGCTGAACGATCAACGGCGGCCAGCATGGCAGCCTCAGCAATCGCGGCCAGTTCTTCAGGCTTGCGGCCGGCAGGATTCGAGCACGCGGCATGCAGATCAGCCGCTGCGGCCTGTAGGCGGCGCATGGTTGCCCGCTCGCGGACGATCTCGGCATAGCTGCGGATGTTGGCCGCGCTAGGGGTGTTGTTCGCCATCTCGCCGAGGTAGGCAAGGCCACCGGTTGCAATACTCTCGCCGGCTGCATCGATGGCTTCGGCGATGGTGATCACATCGAATGCCTGGCCGCTCCCGGCCGCCATCGCAATGTGGCGCCATATCCTGCGGTGTGCATCGGTGTAGAAGTCGGCATCGGTCAGGGCGTCGGCAACGCTGTCCCATGCCCTGGCATTCACCAGCAGGCCACCCAATACCGATTGCTCGGCATCGATCGCCTGGGGAGGGAGCGCGAATTCGTTTGGCGCGCTCATGCTGCAGCCCTCCGCGCTTGCTCGCCGGTTGTTGTCCATTGGGCTTGCTCGCCCTCTCGAACAAACCACAGGCGGGCACGATTGTCCCTGACTGCATTGCGGAACGTCTGTCGCCAATCCTTCATGCGCCGCTTCTTGCCTTCTCCATTGAGCCAGTAGCCTTTGAATTCAAGCCAGGCAATGGCGATCATCTCGTTATCAATGCCGACCTTCTGGGCGTATTCCCAAACCGGATCGTCTTCAGGGATACTTTTCTCACCCGATGCTTTGCAGTGGTCCAGAAACTGAGCGAGGGTGATCTCGTCTTTTTTTGCTTTAGAGATACCAACAGAAAGCGCTTGCGCACCATCTGATGGTTCTTGACGGTTCACTGATGGTTCGTCTGTAGAAATCTGCAGGGGTTTTGGGTAAGTTTCTACAGGGGTACGGGTAAGTTTCTGCATCCCTGTAGATTTCTGCACCCCTGTAGGATTCTGCAGGGGGTGAACGGGGAGAACGATTCGATAGCGATTGGCACCCCTGGGGCCCTCGTTTTGCCGAACCTCAAGTTCACCACTTGCACGTAGTGCGGCCAGGATCAGGTTCGCATTTCGCGGTTTCATTCGGCACTTGGCGGCCAGAGTAGGAACCGCCGGGTAGGCATTGCCGTCATCATCTGCAAAGTCGGCTATTGCCAGCAGCATCAAAAGGTCATTACCCTTGTTTTTGCTGAACTCCCAAACCCGCGCCATGGTTCGAACCGACATTAGCGCCCCTCAAGCCCGAACGGATGCGCATAAGCACCGCGCCGTTCATACGTTGCCTCACGACAGCACTCAAGAATCAGCTGCTGAGAGCGAATGTCGAAATCATGGAGATACGCGAAGCAGCGCTCACCGCCCCCCCAGACAATCACAGGGGATTCGAAAGCAATCGACACGCGCCAAGGTCCGCGGATGTTTTCGAACCGTACGGGCGCATGGAACTGCAGACGCGATGGCCGACGACCCTGGCCATGGATTTGCTGACGATCCATGGCGCGCCTCAGGCAGAGGCAATCATGGATTTGATGTCTTCAACCCGCCAAGCCGTAGTCCGCGGCCCGAGCTTGACGGGGCTGGGCGCCTTGCCGTCGCGAACCCAGTTAAGCCATGTCGAACGGCTAACAGGAATTACAGCGGGAATTCCGCGCTTTGCATCGCCAATAATTTGGGGAAGACGCAGGAACCCGGATACGGGGAGTTGGTTCACCATGGCTATAACCTCTTGGGTTGTTGCAATGGTTTCCAATTATTCGCATATGCCTGGTCGGAATCCCGACTAAATGAATCTCGCTGTCTCCAGATGCCAAAAAATACATCACAGTGCGTGATATGGCTTAGCTAGACCTGTTCCCTCTCAGGAGTATCACTTCCGCACCTGCTTTCAGCTTGTCCAGATAATCCGCCCAGAGCTGCATCATGGCTTTGCGCTCCTTGAGGAATTTTGTCCGGTTATAGGCCGTGCCCAAGGTATCAGCCACTGTGTGCGCAAGTTGATGCTCAATGACTTCAGGCTTGATGTGCAATTCCTCGTGCAGGATTGTTCGAGCCATCGCGCGGAAGCCATGCCCGGTAATTTCAGTTTTGGTGTCGTAGCCTAGGCGGCGCAGTGCCGCATTGATGGCGGCCTCGCTCATTGGCTTCTGTGGGTCGCGCCCGGGGAAGACGTGCCGGCCATGGCCGGTCAAGGCATGAAGCTCGCGCAGTGTTGCAACCACTTGCGAGGCAAGAGGCACCAGGTGTTCAGTCTTAGTTTTAGTGACGAAGTAGCGCCATTCGGCCTTATCGAGGTCGATCTGTGCCCATTCCGCTTTGCGTAGCTCGCCAGGACGGACGAATACCCTTGGGGCAATATCCAGGGCGCACTTCACCACGAATGTTCCCCTGAATGCATCAAAAGAGCGAAGCATTTCACCAACAGCAACGGGGTCGGTAATACTGGCAAAGTTTCCCGATACAGCAGCCGGAATGGCCCCCTTCAAGTCTGGGCATGGATCACGCTCTGCCCTGCCCGTTGCAATGGCATAGCGCATGACCTGGCTGATCTGGCCGCGGCAGCGGTGGGCTGTATAGCGAGCACCACGCGCATCTATTCGCCGCAGCACCGACAGCACGTCAGGCGCACTAATTTCCGAAACGGGTTTATTGCCGAGCCACGGGAAAACATCGCTTTGCAATCGAGCCAGGGTTTTATCGTGCTGACCGATCGTGACAACTGATTTCTGCCCTTCGAGCCACTCTCTGGCGATAACCTCGAAGCTGTTTGCCGCTTGTTCGTTACGGGTTGCTTTCTGAGCCTTGCGGGTTTCACCAGGATCAACGCCATCAGCCAGGAGTTTCCTCGCATCGTCCCGCTTATTCCTCGCGTCCTTGAGCCCGACATCAGGGTAAATTCCAAAGGAAAGCTGCTTTTCCTTGCCGCCAAAACGGAACTTCAGGCGCCACCATTTCGAGCCGTTCGGATTGATGAGCAAGAACAAGCCTTTTTCATCGGACAGCTTGTAGGGCTTCTCGCCGGGTTTGGCTGTTCGGATAGCGGTATCAGTCAAGGGCATGGGGGTAACTCCGTCCGCACACAGGGGAGATCCGAACGCTTTGGGGGTAACAGCCTCTGGGTTACAGCCATTTACCCCCAGAGTTACCCCCGCAAAAGGCCGGATGTTGTTGAACCATGTTACACCGCAAAAAACAAATAACCAATAAAAAACCCGCACTTAGGCGGGTCGATTGGACTTGCTTGAACTGTATGAAACTCTAGGATGGTGCCCGGGACGGGAATCGAACCCGTACAGCCAGAGGCCGAGAGATTTTAAGTCTCTTGTGTCTACCAATTTCACCACCCGGGCCGGTGCGTCGGTTTTCGGCGCCCCGATACGAAAAAGGGAAAGCGACCGGCGCTTTCCCTTTTCGAATTTGGAGCGGCAGAAGAGTCTCGAACTCTCGACCTCAACCTTGGCAAGGTTGCGCTCTACCAACTGAGCTACTGCCGCATATTCTTTGGAGGCGCGGGCCGGAGTCGAACCGACCTACACGGATTTGCAATCCGGTGCATAACCGCTTTGCTACCGCGCCGCCTACAAACAAACTTTGCGTTACTACCTGCTGCAGGAAAAAGCTTGGCTTTTTCCAAAAAACTTGGAGCGGCAGAAGAGTCTCGAACTCTCGACCTCAACCTTGGCAAGGTTGCGCTCTACCAACTGAGCTACTGCCGC
>DATGXM010000316.1:0-2495 GCA_035298985.1 Azonexus sp.
CTGAATCGTCTTGTCGGAAACCACGTTAGCCACGTCGAACTTGCCCTGGCCGGCGGCGTTGAACATCCGCGCCACCTCGTCGAGCGGTGCCCCGCCCTGCAGTGCCTGCGTGGCCTCCTTCACGCCCTCGCTCTGAATGGACCGCACCATCTCGCCGAACTTCATCAGCAGATTGGGGTCGACCTTGCCGCGGCGGGACTGCAGCGCGATCAGCCCGGTGGCGTCCGCCAGGTTGTCGGCCATGGTGTACTCCGGCCGGGCCGGCGGCGTTGGCGCCAGGCCCAGCCTGGGGCCCGTTTCGCCGGCAGCCTGGCGCTGCTGGTAGTCGCGCAGCTTGGACTGGTAGTCCTCCATGGCCTTGCCGTACACGCTCTCGTTCTGCCGCAGGCGCGACTTCTCGCTGAACTCTTTCAGGTCGCGGCGGTAGGCCGACTCGTCGTCGGCCGCCTCGTTCTCGCGTTGGTTGCGCCGGGTCTCCTGCGCGAAGCGAGCCTCTTCGCGCACGCCCTGCTGCGCCATCTGCTGCAGCCGCAGGCCTGCCTCCGGGTTGCCGTTGCGCATGTAGACGCCGGCCATCGCCTGCGTGCGCGCTTTGAGCATGTCGGCCTGGCTGGGCGGCTTGTCGTAGGTCTGGCCAAGAAAGCGCGTGGCGGTCGTGGTGGCGCCCGGGTCGGCGCCGGAGGGGTCGACGGGCGCCGGCATGTCGGTGGCCACCTGCTCGGGCATAGCCTGGCCGACCTGTGCCATCTCGGCCCTGATCTTCTTCTCTTCTTCCCGCCGGTCGCGCATCTCGCGCGCCTGCAGGCCAGTGGCAAATCCGCTCGAAAAGCTCATCGGCTTCCCCTCACAGCAGGTTGTAGTTGACGGCCTTGAAGCCATCGATGTCGATGACGGCCGCCGGCAGAACGCGCTCGACCTCGTGAGCCATCACCCCGACATGGCGGCGGGAGCCCCACAGGTATTCGAACTCGTACCAAGAGAAGCCGCGCGGGTCGTCGCTCAGCTTGACGACGTTGCGCTTCAGACGAGCGTCGGAGAACGCGTAGCCCAGACCCGTCCCGATGGCATTGAGCATTTGGCCTGACTGCGCCGTGCCGGCCGCCGAATTGGCGCCGTACTGGCTCGTCTGGGAACTGAGAATGCTTCCCAGCCCCTGCTGGGCGATCTGGCGGCCCTGAAGTTGGGTGTTGGCCGACTGCGCCATTGCGCCCTGCAGAGCCTGGCCCGGCGCCATCTGGTTGGACACCGCCGAGTTGCCGGCATTGGTGGCCACGCTGTAAGCGCCCTGACTTGCGCCCGGCATGCCGCGGGCCATCCCGGTGACGTCCAGCTTTTTGGCCCAGTCCAGCGACTCGTTCTGGATCCGCATGTCGCGGCCGGCACGCAGCGCCTGCTCGCCTTTGTTCATGGAGTCCAGCGTGGCGGCCTGGCCGGTGGTGAAGGCATCGCGCTTCAGGCCAATGCCCTGCCCCACCAGCGATCGGTAGTTGTCGATCGCCGAGTTGCGGGTGTTGTTCGCTGCGGCCGCGATCTGCGAGGCCTGCTGCGTGGCCAGGCCCGCCGTGTTGGCCGGTGCGTTCAGGCCGTAGCGCATCGCCTGGCGGATCGCCGAGTTTGTGGCGGCGGTCTGGCCGTAGCGCGCGTCTGCAACGGCGCGGCCGACGTCGGCGTCGATGTCGGAGCGGTACCGGTTCAGGATGCCGCTGTCGCCGCCCGTGTAGTCGGTGATGTCCTTGTAGCTCTCGTCCTCGTAGGCCTTGGTCCGGGCGGCCAGCCGCGCGGCATTGGACTGCGCGGTGCCGGTGATCTGGTCCATCTCGGCCTGGTCCATCATGGCGCGGACCATGGCGCCGTCCAGCGCCGCCTGGCCGCCGGCGGCATCGGCTGCCGAATAGTCGACCTTGCTGCTGTCGAACTTCTCGGCGGCCAGGGCGTCGAGCTGCTGCTTCAGCTGGTAGCTGCGCAAGGTCTTGGGATCGACCTGGGTCGGGTCAGCGCCGACGAGCGACGGGTCGGCCACGCCGACCTTGCCCGACTTGAGCCAAGCACCGGTGCGTGCCGGCGCCTCGTCATAGACGATCTGCTCGCTGTCGCCGACCTGGATGGTGCGCGGCGTCTTGGTGCCGGCGTCGGGGTTGTCGAACTCGAAGTAGCTGTAGCCATCTCCGGGCGACGAGCCCTGTGCGTTCTCGCCGGCCTTGATGTTGCGGTAGGAGTCGGCGGCCCGCACATTGCCCTGCGCATCGATGTAGCTCATCGACAGACCGGCTGTCTTGGCCTGCGCGTCGGCGATGGCCTTGGCCTGAATGGCCTGCTCCTCTTGCTTGGCAGCGTCCAGTTGCTTCTGCAGTTCGGCGCGACGCGCGTCCTGTTGCTTCTGCCAGGCGGCCGTGGCGTTGGTCAGGATTCCCGCGCGCTGCGCGGCGGTGGCGGCAGCGATCTCCGCGGCGCTCATGCCGCCGGGTTGAGCGGGCGCTGCGGCCTGGGTTTGCAGG
>DATGXM010000317.1:0-1689 GCA_035298985.1 Azonexus sp.
GGCACCGGCGATGCGAAGGTCTGCCGCGACCTCGGCGAACTCAGCGGCGTCCTCGCCGGCAGCCGCGACTACCAGGCGCAGCTCGACGCCTGGCAGGGCTGGCACACGATTTCGCAGCCGATGCGCAAGGACTACGTGCGCTTCGTCGAACTGGTGAACGAAGGCGCGAAGGAAATGGGCTTCGCCGACGCCGGCGAAATGTGGCGCTCCGGCTACGACATGACGCCGGCGGAAATCGCCGCCGAAACCGACCGCCTGTGGGGCCAGGTCAAACCGCTCTACGAACAGCTGCACTGCTACACCCGCACCAAACTGGAAACGCAGTACGGCCCCGGCAAGGGCGCCGTCGCCGGCGGCATGCTGCCCGCGCGCCTGATGGGCAACATGTGGCAGCAGGACTGGGGCAATCTCTGGGACGTGCTGGAACCGTACAAGGGCGCGGGCAGCCTCGACATCAATTCCGCGCTGCAGAAGCGCTACGACTTCCACTACGAGCAGGCCGTGGCCAAGGCCGGACCGCGCGCCAACAGCGCCGCGCTGGTCGAGGCCGACCGCGAGGCGCAGCTCAAGACCGCCGAGGAAATGACCCAGCGCGCCGAAGAGTTCTACGTGTCGCTGGGCATGCCCAAACTGCCGGCGAGCTATTGGCAGAAAACCCAGTTCATCCAGCCGCGCGACCGCGACGTGGTCTGCCACGCCAGCGCCTGGGACATGAACATGGCCGGCGACGTGCGCACCAAGATGTGCATCAAGCCGAACGAGGAAGAGTTCACCACGATCTACCACGAGCTCGGCCACGTCTACTATTACCTCGCCTACAACAAGCAACCGCCGCTGTTCCAGACCGGCGCGCACGATGGTTTCCACGAAGCCATCGGCGACACCATCGTGCTCGGCATGACTCCGAACTACCTGCAGTCGATTGGTCTGGTGAACGCGCAGGACCAGAGCAGGGAAGCCCTGATCAACGCGCAGATGCGCATGGCCCTGGCCAAGGTCTCGTTCATGCCGTTCGGACTGATGATCGATCGCTGGCGCTGGGGCGTGTTCGACGGCTCGATCCAGCCGGGCGAATACAACAAGGCCTGGTGGGAACTGAAAGCCAAGTACCAGGGCGTCGCCCCGGTGACCCCGCGCGGCGAGGAATTCTTCGATGCCGGCGCGAAGTACCACGTGCCCGGCAACACCCCGTACACCCGCTATTTCCTCTCGCACATCCTGCAGTTCCAGTTCTACAAATCGCTGTGCGACGCCTCCGGCCACAAGGGCCCGCTGTACGAATGCAGCTTCTACAACAACAAGGAAGCCGGGCAGAAGTACTGGGCGATGCTGAGCAAGGGATCGAGCCAGCCCTGGCAGAAGACGATGAAGGAACTCACCGGCGGCGAGAAGATGGACGCCTCCGCGGTGCTCGAATACTTCGCCCCGCTGCAGGCCTGGTTGAAGGAACAGAACGAAGGCCAGAGCTGCGGCTGGCAGGCGCCTGCGTCCACGGCGCAGCGCTGAACCCGCGCATCGCCGACAACGCGGCGACTGCACGGCGACTGACGCGGCGACGCGATCGCATCGGAGGCCGGCGCAAGCCGGCCTCCGGTTTTGAGGCGGGTATCGCTGCAAAGCGTGGGCCGCGATGGCTATGATGCGACGGCCGAGAAACACCGTCGGCGCTCTTCCACCGGACGGAACCCC
>DATGXM010000318.1:0-6578 GCA_035298985.1 Azonexus sp.
GGAGAAAATGCGCAGCGATCTGGCGGCAACCGTGGCGCAGATCGCCGGCAGCACCAATACGCTGGTGGCTTCGGCCGCGCAGTTGTCGACGGCCGCCCAGCAGGTGTCGGTCAGCACGCAGAGCCAGTCGAGCGCCACCGCGTCGGCGGCCGCTGCGGTCGAACAGCTGACTGTCTCGATCGACCATGTCGGTACCGGCGCCCAGGATGCGAGTGCCCGCGCCCATGATGCCGGAACGGCGGCCGTGGAAAGCGCCCGCGGCGTCGGCGATGCGACCCGGCAGATCGGCCGCGTCGCCGAGCGCGTCGAGGAAACGGCCGGACAGATCCAGACGCTTTCCGGACAGGTCCATCAGATCGGCAATATCACCACGGTGATCCGCGACGTGGCCGACCAGACCAACCTGCTGGCGCTCAACGCCGCCATCGAGGCGGCGCGGGCCGGCGAGCAGGGGCGTGGCTTCGCTGTCGTTGCCGACGAGGTGCGCAAGCTGGCCGAGCGGACCACCCAGTCGGTGCAGGAAATCAGTGCAGTGATCGCCAGCATCCAGAATGGCGTTGCCGGTGCGGTGCTCAGCATGCAGGCGAGCCGGGAAGTGGTCGGCGAGGTGGTCGGCGTTGCCCACCACGCCAGCGAGTCGATGGCCGGCATCCAGACGGCTACGCAAACGGCGCGTGAAGCCATCGCCAGCATTTCGGACGCATTGCACGAGCAGCGTGCCACGTCGACCGAGCTTGCCCGCAATGTCGAATCCATCGCCGTGATGTCCGAGGAAAACTCGGCTGCCGTCGCTTCCGTAGCCGATACGGCGCATCGCCTGGCGACGGTTTCCGATCAACTCGAAGCGGCGGTATCCCGCTTCCGCGTCTGAGCGCCGCGCAGACAAGCGCTGCGCCCTGTTCTGTGGAGGGCGCACCGGGCGGAATGCCTATTCCCGGCTGGCCGACAAAAAAATGCCGGCGCCGGCGACGAAATCGATCGCCGCGCCGGCCGGCGGGAAGTGCATCAATAGGTCTTGCTTTCCGAGCCGGAATTCTGGGGGGTGCTCGGTGATTGGCCGCCCATCTGGCCCTGGTCGCGGGATTCGCCGCTGACCCCGGCGGCGCCGTGTTGTTGCTGGTCGGCTTGCCATTCCGACGATGAGATCTGCTTGTCGTGGTTGGTGTCGATGGCCGAGAAGCGCTTGGAAAGATCGGACGATCCCTTGGCTTCGCTCTGGCTGATCTGGCCGTCGTTATTCTTGTCCAGTTGCTTGAACTGGGCGGACATGTCGCCTGACGAGGTGGCCGACTGGCCGCTGCCGCGGCCCATGGTGTCCGCTGCCGAGGCGGCGAAGGGGACGGCGGCGAGAAGAATCAAGGTGGCGAAAGTTTGGCGTGTCATGGTGTGACTCCTTTGCTTGAAACAGATGGAAATGTTGTCAGCTCAGTTTGCAGCCTTGCTGGTCACGCTTCCGTCGGGAAGCGCCTGAACTGGTTTTCATCGTAGGCGCCGAAGCGGCCGCGGGCTGTCGGACGGGGCTGAATTCCGTGTCGGACGAGTCCTGCGTCGGCCGGGCGGCAACGCCCGGGCCATTAGCCGCACCGGCATGGCTGTCGCCGCATGCTTTGTCGGGTTTGCGACAGCTGTTTTCTGTGCAACATGTTGAATTAATTGTATAAATACATTGGCTCGCTCCTTGCTACGAGATAGGTAATCTCAACGGGGCGATGTCCACATGGCAGAAATCATCCAAACCAAGAAGGCGCTGGCGGTCAATCCGCTCAAGGTCAGCCAGCCGGTTGGCGCGTCGCTGGCCTTCCTCGGTCTGGCCAGAAGCCTGCCGCTGATGCATGGTTCCCAGGGGTGCACCGCCTTCGGCAAAGTCTTCTTCGTACGCCATTTCCGCGAGCCGATCCCGCTGCAGACGACGGCCATGGACCAGGTATCGACCATCATGGGCGCCGACGAGAACATCATCGAGGCCTTGCGCACCCTGTCCGACAAAAGCAAGCCGGACATCATCGGCCTGGTCACCACCGGCCTGTCCGAAACGCAGGGCACTGACATCTACCGTGCGGTCAAGGATTTCCGCACCGCGCACCCCGAATTCGCCCACGTCGCCGTGGTGCCGGTCAATACGCCGGATTACGTCGGTTGCCTGGAGAGCGGTTACGCGCTGGCCATCGAGGCGCTGATCGCCACGCTGGTGCCGGAAAGCCGGAGCGCCGGCAAGCGGCCGAAGCAGGTCAATGTGCTGGCCTCGGCCATGCTGACACCGGGCGACATCGAGGCGATCAAGGAGTGGGTCGAGGCTTTCGGGCTGCGCCCCATCGTCGTGCCGGACATCGGCGATTCGCTGGACGGCCATCTGGTCGAGGCGGAAACCTCGTCGCTGACCATCGGCGGCACGCCGCGTTCGGAAATCGAGATCATGGGCGAATCGGCGGCGACGCTGGTGGTCGGCCCCTCGCTGAACAGGGCGGCCGACCTGCTGGCCAAGCGGACCGCCGTGCCCGACTACCGTTTCGAAGGCCTGATGGGCCTCGACGATTGCGATGCCTTCACGCAGGCGCTGGCCGAGATTTCCGGCCATCCGGTGCCGGCGAAGATCGAGCGCCAGCGCGCCCAGTTGCAGGACGCCATGGTGGACAGCCATTTCATGATCGGCTTCGCCCGCATTGCGCTGGCCGCCGACCCCGACCTGCTCGGCATGCAGGCCCGCTTCCTGACCGGCATGGGCGCCGAAGTGGTCAGCGCGGTCAGTCCGCACAAGCACGACAGCCTGCTTGGCCTCCCCATTCCGACAGTCATCATCGGCGACCTCGAGGACATGGAAAAGGAAGCGCGGGCCAAGGACGCGCAACTGGTGGTGGCCAATTCGCACGCCGCCGAAACCGCCAAGCGCCTGGGCCTGCCGCTGTTGCGCGCCGGTTTTCCGCAGTACGACCTCGTGGGCGGTTATGCCCGCACCTGGGTGGGCTACCGCGGCACGCGGCAGGCCTTGTTCGATCTCGCCAATCTCATGTTGGGGCAACACCATGAACTCGAACCCTATCGATCAATTTACTGGAACGAATCCCGTCCAGACGAACGCCATGTCCTCTCGTCGGCTGCAGCTGGTCTGGTCCATTAGGCAGGAGCCGGAAGCCGTGCTCAAGGTCGCCTTCGCCTCGACGGACCGCACCCGGGTCAACCAGCATTTCGGCGCTGCCGAGGGCTTCGCCGTGTTCGAGGTGACACCGGACAAGGCCACCCTGGTCGGCGTTGCCGAATTCGCCGAGGAGGCGATGGACGGCAACGAGGACAAGCTGGGCGCCAAGGTCGATTTCCTCGACGGCTGCGCGGCGGTGTACGTCATGGCCATCGGCACCTCGGCGATCAAGAAGCTGATGGCCAAGGGCGTCCAGCCCATCCGGGTCGACGAGGTCGATGCCATCGACGACCTGCTGCTGGAAATCTCCAAGGCGATGACCGAGGGCGGCGTCGCCTGGATCGACCGCGCCATCGCCGCGCAGACCAAGGCCAAGCCGGAAGACCGCTTCGCGTCGATGGCAGAGGAAGGCTGGGAAGGCTGATGCGCGCCGACATGATCGAACACCGCGGCGTCGTGCAGCGCGTCGAGAGCGGTCTGGCGCTGGTCGCCATGGAAACGGCCGGCTGCCCATCCTGCGAGCAAGGCATTTCGTGCGGGGTGGGCAAGATGGCCGCCGGCCGCCCGGCCACGCTGCTGACCATTCCCGTTTCCGCCGACATCAAGGTCGGCGACTTGGTGCTGATCGGCCTGCCGGAAAGCAAGCTGACCCTGTCGGCGCTGCTCGGTTACCTGTTTCCCGCCATCGCCATGCTCGTCGGCGCCTGGCTCGGTGCGGCCCTGGAAGGCAGCGACGGCGGCACGGCGCTCGGCGCCATCGTCGGCTTCCTTGGCGCGCTGGCTGTCGCCCGCGTCGTCATCGGGCTGGTTCCCGGCCTGATGCCGGCACCGCAGCTGATCCCGAATTCCAATCGATCCACCCCATTCCCCAAGGAGCACTACCATGACTGAAGCCATCGCCGCCGATCCCATCCTGGAAACCGATTTCGTCAAGGAAATGGCCCGCCAGATGCGTGCCCTCGACACCTACGGCACCTACCAGGGCTGGAGCGTCGAGAAAATCCTCGATCCCTACGTGCTGACCAAGGAGCGCAAGGCGGAAATCCCGCTCATCGGCGATCCGGACGACGAGACCATTTCTCGCGTCAAGGCCTTCTACAACGCCATCGCCGTGCTGATCGAAAAGGAGTGCAAGCTGCTCGCCGTGCCGCTGGTGCACCTCACCCACGAAGGTTTCGGCCGCGCCTTGATCACCGTCGGCAAGCTGGTCGCCGTCGACCGCACCCTGCGCGACGTGCATCGCTTCGGCTTCGCCAGCCTGTCCAAGATGAAGGACGAGGCCGACAAGATCCTCGGCGTCGCTCTCGAACGCATCGGCCAGTACCCGGCGGTCGCCGGCCTGTAAGCCCCGGGGTTCGCCATGACCGACGACGAAATCGCCGCCCTCGACAAGGAAGTGAAGAAACTGAAGCGCATCGCTTCCGAATGGGCCTCGCAGATGCACGACTTGGTGGAAGACCGCCTGCCGGCGGCCTACCAGGAGATCCCGGGCATCGCCCAATCCACCTTTGACGCCTGCCAGGCCTGGGCCGAAGCCAATGCCCGCCTGACCGTCGCCCAGAAAGGACAACCTGCATGATTACCGGCCTCACCCGCGGCGGCACCGAATGGACGCCGCAATTCGCCACCCATCTCGACCAGGCCAAGTGCATCGGCTGCGGCCGCTGCTACAAGGTCTGCCCGCGCAACGTGCTCGACCTGGTCGAGCGCGAGCTGGACGATGATGACGATAACGAAGACGACAACATGATGGTCATGTCGCTGGCCAATCCGCTGGACTGCATCGGCTGCGGCTCCTGCGGCCGCGTCTGTCCGAAGAGCTGCTACACCTACGCGCCGGCCTGAAAAGCATGATTCAGCGGCCCGATCCGGCGTTCGGCGAGGCGGTCTGCGCCGCCTTGCGCGGCCAGGTCGAAAAGCTCGGGCTGTCCATTGGCGCCGAGCCGGTGTGGGCGACCGCCAGCTTCGAGGAAGCGGTGGACCCCTTCTCGCAGGAGGCCAGTGTCGTGGCTTACTGGCGCGGCGGGGCGCGCTTCGGCAAGGCCAGCTTCTTCCCGGATGGCCGGGTGTTTGCCGAGTATCAGGTGCTGTTGCCGTCGCCGACTCAGCCCGGTGGCTACATCGACACCGTGCAGGTCTGGGGGAATGCCGACAGGCTGCGCGGCGAAGCCATTACGGCCGAATACGCCATATAGGCAATGGTTCTGCCCCGCCTGATCCTGTTGCACAAACAGAAGACGAGCGGCCGCGTCCGTTTCCTGTGCTTCAGCGCCGGCATCCTCGCCTTCAATCCGCTGCCTGCACTGGCCGCCCTGCGCGACGAGGACTACTCGCCGACAGTACAGTTCCATCCGACGGCGGTGGTGCGCGAGGCGGAAGTCCATCTCGGCCTGCCGGAGGGGGCCATCGAGCCGGAAGCCGAGTTCGCCGCCTGGGTCGATACCCCCGAGGGCGACGTGCCGGTGCTGCTCGCCGCCTTTTCCGATCTCGATCCGCCATTCGCCGCGGCCGAGCGCACCAACAGCCGCTTTATCGCAATGACCGAGTCCCGGCACCTGAGCGATGTCGAACGCCAGTTGCTGCGCCGGGCCTACGAACACGTGCTCGGCTAGATGCCGGGCATGGGCACGAAACCGGGCAGGGCCTTGATGCGGGCGATCCATTGCCGGATGTGCGGGAAGTCGCTCAGCGACACGCCGCCTTCCGGCGCCAGGGCGACGTAGGGGAAAACCGCGCAATCGGCGATGGTCGGGCGCTCCAGCGCCAGCCAGTCGTGACGCGACAGGTGGGCCTCGATGAGCGGCAGGATGCGGGCCGAACGGCGCAGGGTGTCGGCCTTGTCGAGTTGGTAGCCGAACTTGTCCACCAGGCGGGCGGCGCCGGGGCCGTTCTGGATTTCGTTGGCCGAGGTGGACAGCCATTGCGTGACTGTGGCCATGCCGAGCGCATCGCCGGGTAGCCAGGTTTCGCCGGCATAGCGCTTGGCCAGATAGACGAGGATGGCCTGCGAGTCACGCAGCACCACGTCGCCGTCTTCGAGGATGGGGAGTTCGCCCCACGGGTTGAGGTCGATCAGCGGCGGGCGCTTGTGCTCGCCGCCCAGGAAGTCGACGGCGACGATGTCCAGCGGAATGCCGGCCAGCGCGGCCAGCAGACGGACTTTGTAGCAATTGCCAGAGAGGGACAGGTCATGCAGTTTCATGGGATGCTCCTTTGCTTGGGTGGGATTCTGACGGCAGCAGGCCGCGTTCGGCCAGCTCGCTCAAGGTGTAGCGCGGGGTGATGAACTTCGGGCAGTTCCAGTCGAAGGCGGCGACGCGGATCAGCATGACCCGCTCGGCGACTGGTTCGCCGGGGGACGAAACGGCTTGCAGCAAGGCGGGGTCGGCATCGGCAGCAGGGCATACTTCGATGGTGCCGAGGATTTTCAGGCGCCGGCGATTCG
>DATGXM010000319.1:0-3137 GCA_035298985.1 Azonexus sp.
GCTTCCCACTGCAGGATAGAGGCTTCGAGGTAGAGGCGGCCGTCGAACAGGCCGGCGCGCTGGATGCCGGGCAGCAGCGGATAGCCGGCCAGCTTCCAGCCCTGTTCGAGCAGATCGTTGCAGCCGCGGCGGGAAAAATTCCAGTCCATCGCCTGCAGCGGTTCGGGCATCACCTCGCAGGTGTTGCCGCGCGTCCAGATCGCCGGCTGGACTGACAGGGCCGGGTAGGTGTAGTGCGGACGCCGGGTCACCGGCCGCGCCTGGGTCAGCCAGAACTGCGCGCCGTCCCACACCCATTCGAGATCGTAGAAGGGCTGGACGAAATCGCAGGCCAGCGCCGCATCGCGCAGCAGCGCGGCCAGTGCCTCGGCCTGTGTGTCGTCGAGCACCCGGGCTTGCGCCTGGGCGGGCAGCACCAGCTGGCGCAGCGTGCCGCCGTCCGGCGCCGGAACGGCCATCGTCGCCTTGCTGCCCGGGCGGGACTCGATCAGACGCCAGATATCGGTGCTGTCCTCGGCAAACACATACTCGTCGCCGGCCGCTTCGCCGCCGACCAGCGTCTCGCCCAGCCCCCAGTGGGCATGGACGACCATGCGGTCGTCGCGCCCATTGACCGGATCGCAAGTGAAGGCGATACCCGAGGCTTCGGCCGCCAGCAGCGGCATGACGACCACCGCCATGGCCGGCTCGCCGTCGATCTGCAGACGCTGCCGGTAGGCGCTCGCCGTCGGCGTATCCAGCGAGGCCCACACCTCGGCCACCGCCCCGACCAGCGCCTGCGCGCCGACCACGTTTAGGCAGGAGCGATAGATGCCGGCAAAGGAGGCGGCGGCGGCATCCTCGCCGACCGCCGACGAGCGCACGGCGAGCGCCGTTCCCTGCCAGCCGCGGGCGGCCAGTTCGGCCTGCAGCAACTGTTGCAGGCCAGACGGCACACCGCTGCTGCGTTGCCGGCTCCATAGCGCGGGAATGACGAAGAAATCGGGCACCGGCAGGCCGTAGCGCTGCAATTGGCCGAGCTGGCGGCCTTTGCCACCGACCTGTTCAGGGAGGGCCGATGCCGCTTGGGCCGCGGACATCAGGGACAAGTTGTCGTTCATGGCCGGCCCCCCAGGCCGTTGCAGACCAGATCGAGCATGGTGGCGAACTCGGCGGCCAACGACAGCCGCTCGTCGCTCAGGCAGCGCAGCATGGTGGCCAGATGGGCGAACTGGAAATGCATGGCGAGCAGGGGAGCCGGCAGATCGGCGCGGAATTCGCCTATGGCCTGCCCCTGCGCGATCAGCTCGGCAAATATCTGATCCATGCCGCTGCGTTCGCGCCCCTCGGCGGGCAGGCGATGATCAGCCAGCCGGTAGCGGACGTAGGGCAGCAGGAAGGTTCGCCGGCTCTCGCACCACGCCGCCTGCAATTCGAGAAAGCGCGCCAGCCGTGCCCGTCCGGCGGCCACCCGCGCCAGTTCCGGCCGGATGGCCGGCCAGGCGTCGCGCAATTCGCGATGGAAGACAT
This sequence comes from Azonexus sp., assembly GCA_035298985.1. Lineage (GTDB taxonomy): Bacteria > Pseudomonadota > Gammaproteobacteria > Burkholderiales > Rhodocyclaceae > Azonexus. Next base: position 1,510 of record DATGXM010000319.1, read on the forward strand.
GGCGCAGCAAGGCCTCCTTGACCGGAAAATGCCGGTACAGCGTGACCTTGGAGACGTCGGCCACCTCGGCGATGCGCTCCATGGTCACCGTCTCGAAGCCGTCAGCCTCGAACAGGCGCCAGGCGGTGTCGGCCAGGTGATCCAGTTGCTGCCGCCTTTTGCGTTCGCGGCGGCCAGCTTCAGCCGGAGAATTGACGGTAGCGCTTGTTTGCTCGGTCATGCTGACAAGTCCTTTCCTGCGCAATCGGGCCACGCGAGGCAGCCCCGGCGCGACGACGGTTTTTTCACCGTCGCCACAAATCGGATAACGACGTAAATTATTGAACGTCGTTCACTATTTTGCAAGCATAGGCGAAGCGCTGAACATCGCCGGGAAAAGCAAGTAAAATCGAGCGTTTCGAATCAAGATCGAGTGCGTCCGATGACCACCAGCCAGAAACCCAGCTTTCAAGAAATCATCCTGCGTCTGCAGCAATACTGGAGCGACAAGGGCTGTGCCCTGCTCCAGCCTTACGACATGGAAGTCGGCGCCGGCACCAGCCACACCGCGACCTTCCTGCGCGCCATCGGCCCGGAGCCGTGGAAAGCCGCCTATGTCCAGCCCTCGCGCCGTCCGAAGGATGGCCGCTATGGCGAAAACCCGAACCGCATGCAGCACTACTACCAGTTCCAGGTGGTCTTGAAACCGGCGCCTGACAACATCCTCGAGCTTTACCTCGGTTCGCTGGAAGCGCTGGGCTTCGACCTGAAGAAAAACGATGTGCGTTTCGTCGAGGACGACTGGGAAAACCCGACGCTGGGCGCCTGGGGCTTGGGCTGGGAAGTGTGGATGAACGGCATGGAAGTCACCCAGTTCACCTACTTCCAGCAGGTCGGCGGCATCGACTGCAAGCCGATCACCGGCGAAATTACCTACGGCATCGAGCGTCTGGCCATGTACCTGCAAGGCGTCGAGAACGTCTATGACCTGGTATGGACCGACGGCCTGACCTATGGCGACGTCTATCACCAGAACGAAGTCGAGCAATCGACCTACAACTTCGAGCATTCCGACGTCGAATTCCTGTTCCACGCCTTCGGCGCGCACGAAAAGCAGGCCCAGCACCTGATGGGCGCCCAACTGGCGCTGCCCGCCTACGAACAGGTGCTCAAGGCCGCCCACACCTTCAACTTGCTCGACGCCCGCGGCGCCATCTCGGTGACCGAGCGTGCCGCCTACATCGGCCGCATCCGCAACCTGGCGCGGGCCGTGGCGCAAGCCTATCTCGATTCCCGCGCTCGCCTCGGCTTCCCGATGGCACCGAAGGAATGGGCCGCCGAAGTGCTGGCCAAGCTCGAAGAACAGAACGCCAAGAAAGCAGCCTGATGAGCCCCGGTTACGTCATTCCCGCGCAGGCGGGAATCCAGACGCTTCCAACAACCATGGATTCCCGCCTTCGCGGGAATGACAGGAAATACGTATGAGCACGAAAAACCTACTCGTCGAACTGTTCGTTGAAGAACTGCCGCCCAAGGCGCTGAAGAAGCTGGGCGAAGCCTTTTCCGCCGCGCTGGCGACTTCGCTGAAGAACGCCGGCCTGGCCCCGGCCGATACGGTGGTCACCGCCTACGCCTCGCCGCGCCGCCTG
>DATGXM010000320.1:0-1745 GCA_035298985.1 Azonexus sp.
GTTCTCGAATTCGCCCAAGGCCTCGCCGCACAGGGCGTCAAGCTGCTGTCCACCGGCGGCACCGCCAAGATGCTGCGTGACGCCGGCCTGGCCGTCACCGAAATCGGCGACTACACCGGCTTCCCGGAAATGCTCGACGGCCGCGTCAAGACGCTGCACCCGAAGGTGCACGGCGGCATCCTGGCCCGCCGCGATCTGGCCGAGCACATGGCGACCATCGACGCCCACGGCATCCCGACCATCGACCTGGTCTGCGTGAACCTCTACCCCTTCGCTGCCACCATCGCCAAAGCCGGCGTGACGCTGGAAGACGCCATCGAGAACATCGATATCGGTGGTCCGGCCATGGTCCGCTCCTCGGCCAAGAACTACGCCGGCGTCGCCATCGTCACCGATCCGGAAGACTACGCCCCGCTGCTCGCTGAAATGAAGGCCAACGGCGGCGCCCTGCAACTGTCCACCCGCTTCAACCTGGCCAAGAAGGCCTTCACGCACACCGCCCGTTACGACAGCATGATCGCCAACTGGCTGACCGGCCTCGACGACGGCGCCGAAGCCAAGCCGGCCGAAGCCGCCCCGACCCCGGCTATCTTCCCGGCCAAGCTGCAACTGGCCTTCGACCGCACCGAAATCCTGCGCTACGGCGAGAACTCGCACCAGCAGGCTGCGTTCTACCGCGACACCACCGCGCTGCCGGGCAGCATCGCCGCCTACACCCAGTTGCAGGGCAAGGAACTGTCGTACAACAACATCGCCGACTCCGACGCCGCCTGGGAATGCGTCAAGGCTTTCGATACGCCGGCCTGCGTCATCATCAAGCATGCCAATCCGTGCGGCGTCGCCATCGACGGCACGCTGCTCGGCGCCTACGAAAAGGCCTTCAAGACCGACTCGACCTCCGCTTTCGGCGGCATCATCGCCTTCAACGGCGAAGTTGGCATCGATGTGGTGAACGCCATGAACGAGCGCAAGCACTTCGTCGAAGTGCTGATCGCCCCGTCCTTCACCGCCGAAGCCAAGGCCGCCTTGGCGTCCAAGGCCAATCTGCGCGTGCTGGTCGTGCCGCTCGGCCGCGACCTCAACAAGCTGGAACTGAAACGCGTCGGTGGCGGCCTTCTGGTGCAGACGGCCGACGACTTCACCGCTCAGGCTTCCGGCCTAAAGGTCGTCACCAAGGTGCAGCCGACCGCGCAGCAGATCGAAGACCTGCTCTTCGCCGAGCGCGTCGCCAAGTTCGTCAAGTCGAACGCCATCGTCTTCTGCGGCGGCGGCATGACCCTGGGCGTCGGCGCCGGCCAGATGAGCCGCGTCGATTCGACCAAGATCGCCAGCATCAAGGCGACCAACGCCGGCCTGCAACTCAAGGGTTCGGTCGTGGCGTCGGATGCCTTCTTCCCGTTCCGCGACGGTCTGGACGTGCTGGCCGAAGCCGGTGCCGTCGCCGTCATCCAGCCGGGCGGCTCGATGCGCGACGAGGAAGTCATCGCGGCGGCCGACGAGCATGGCATCGCGATGGTCTTTACCGGCGCCCGCCACTTCCGTCACTAAAAGCAGTCGCCAGTCGTTAGTTGCTGGTTGCCGGCAACGCCCCCGCACTAACAGCTAACGACCAATAACCAACGACTAGGAACTAGCAAATGAAACTACTGGTAATCGGTTCCGGCGGTCGCGAGCACGCCATGGCTTGGCGCCTCGCCCAGACGCCCGGCATGCAGACCGTCTATGTCGCCCCCGGCAATGCCGGC
>DATGXM010000321.1:0-2977 GCA_035298985.1 Azonexus sp.
GATCGGTGGCCCCCATTTCACGGGCATGTTCGGCGTAATTGCGGCCGACGCAGAAAATGCGGCGCACCGGAAAACGGGCGTCGGTTCCGGCAATCGGCAAGGACGAAACGGGATGGGGATTGAAAATGTAATTCACGATCGTATTTCTCCGTAAGGGTGGCGCGCTCCGTGGAATATTTCACCGCGCAGTAGAACCGGGGTGGTACTTTTCTGACAGGCACAAAACAATTCGCAAGAAGCATCATGACGAGCCAACTGACCCGCATTGTCGCATTTTCCGCCATGCTCGCCCCGAGCATGGCCAGCGCCATCGGTTTCGGGGAAATCGTCCTGCAATCGCGTATCGGCGAAGCCTTGCTGGCGGAAATCCCCATCCTTCACAGCAGCGATGAAGCGCCGGTCGCCGCCTGCTTCTCGATGCTCGCCCTGCGCGACGCCGACCTGCCGGTCATGACGTCTGCCAAGCTTCGCCTGGTGCGGCGCGGCCAAGGCTATGCCTTGCAGATTGTCGGCCGCAAGCCGGTCAGCGAACCGGTCTTTGCCATCGGCCTGCGCGCCGGATGCGGCTATGACATCGAGCGCGAATATGTGCTGATGCCAGAAGCGCCCATGGCGCTGCCGCAAGTCATCGCTGCAACCCAAGCGCCACCGCTGGCCCGCAAAGCCGGCCACCGGGTCACCTGGCTAGCCCGTGACGGCGACACCCTCGAAGACATCGCCGCTGCCCAGGGAGCGGCCACCGACAACGCACGCCAACGCCTGCTCGATGGCCTGCTAAGGGCCAATCCGGGCGTCCCCGCTGACCAGCCCCTGGCCGAAGGAACCCGCGTCCGGTTGCCCGTACGCCAGCCGGCGGCACGCCGGGAGATGGCCGCCATGGCTGCCGTACCGCTCCCCGCCGGCGCAGCGCCGGCGTCGTCGCACAAGGCACGGCGGCCCCCTTCACCGGCCGCCAAGGCCGGCGGCACGGACCGCCTGCTGCTGGGCGCCGCGTCCGACGAGAAAAAGCCCGGCCCGGCAGGAAACTCCGGGCTCGCCACGCTGGCCGAAACCGACGAGCGCCTGCTCAAGCTGGAGACCACCCTGCACCTGCTGGCTCAGGAAGTGGAAAAGCTCGACCAGGCCCTCGATCTGGCCAGCAAGGCCATCGAAGCCCAGAATCAGCTGCAGCTGGGACCGTCGGCGAGCACGCCACCGGCCGCCGGGCCGGCGGTTGCCGCGACATTTCCGGGAAATCCGCCGCGCGCCCCCTGGCCCGATCTGGCCATCAGCGCCGCGGTGGGAGCGGTGATGTCCGTCGGCATGGCGCAATTTCTCGGTCGGCGCCGCCGCTACCCCGGCGACGGCGAAATTCCGCTGTCTTTCGCCGGGTACCGGCAGGAAGTCGCACCCCGTCCGCTGCCTGTCGAACCGCTCCCGGTCGTGGATGAGGCGCCCCTGCCTGCCGCCGCTGCGGTGGAGGAGTTTCCCGTTCCCCGGCTGCCCGAAGACGGCATTCCGCCGACAGCGGAACCGGAAGACATCGCGGCGGGAAGCGAGGACGAGCATTCGGTCCTGGCGCTGGCCGAAATCATGCTGTCCTTCGGCCGCCTGCACGGTGCCACCGAAACCCTGGCCGAACACATCGAACGTGCCATGCCGGACAGCATCGCGCCGTGGAGCATGCTGCTCGACCTCTACCGCCGCGGCGGCATGCGCCCGGAGTTCGAAGCCCTGGCCCAGAAAATCCACAGCCGTTTCAACATCGAGATAGCCGACTGGGACGATTTGCGCACGCCGATCTCCGCTCTGAAAACCCTGGAGGACTATCCGCACATTGTTCAAAAAGCCAGCCAGCTATGGGGCACCCGGGATGGCGTGAACTATCTACACAACCTGGTCCATGACAGCCGTGCCGGGTCGCGCAGTGGCTTCCCGCTCGAAGTGGTCGAGGAAATCGCCCTGCTGCTCGACGTACAGAAGGACGCCTACGGCCTCGGGCACTGACGCCAGCCAGTCTCAGACCGGGTTGTCGACATCGACGAATTCGCAGGCGATGCCGAATTGCTTTGCGAGGTGCCCGGCCAGCGCCTGCACGCCATAGCGTTCCGTGGCGTGATGGCCGGCCGCGAGGTAGGCGACACCGCTCTCCCGCGCCAGATGCACGGTCTGCTCGGAAATCTCTCCGGACAGATAGGCATCGACGCCCAGCGCGATGGCTTGTTCGAAGTAGCTCTGGGCACCACCGGAACACCAGCCGATGCGTCGTATCGGCCGCTCGGCCTCGCCGATGACCAGCGGGACGCGACCCAGCACGCGCTCTACATCCGTGGCCAGCACCGCCAGCGTGCATGGCGTGGTCAGGCTGCCCAGCCAGGCAATATCCTGCTCGCCAAAGCGCCCCTCGGCCACCCAGCCCAGCCGCTGCGCCAGCTGGGCATTGTTGCCCAGCCCCGGATGCGCATCGAGCGGCAGGTGATAGGCAAGCAGATTGATGTCGTTGGCCAGCAGACTAGCCAGACGTTTGCGCCGAATGCCGGTTATCCGACCGTCCTCACCTTTCCAGAAATACCCGTGGTGCACCAGGATGGCGTCGGCATTTCTGGCAAGCGCGACATCCAGCAGCGCCTGGCTTGCCGTAACGCCCGCCACGACGCGTAGGATATCGCCGCGTCCTTCCACTTGCAGACCATTTGGGCAATAATCCCTGAAATTTCCGGGCACCAACAGCCGGTCCAGATAGTCCACCAATTCTTCACGCTTCATTCGAGACAATTCCCATGCAGAGGTTGTGGCTGATTTTTGCACAAACGGTAACTGTCGCGCTCGCCATCGTATTCGTCGTCTCCACGCTGAAACCCGAATGGCTGCCGCTGCGTTCGGGCGTCGTCGCCCTACAGGAAGTCGCTTCCAGCGCCGATGACGGCAAGGTCGCCCCGCTCGGCTCCTACCGCGAAGCGGCCCGTGCCGCCCTGCCGTCCGTCGTGCACATCTACAC
>DATGXM010000322.1:0-6402 GCA_035298985.1 Azonexus sp.
GCGCAGGATGATGTCGAGCACCCGGGCGCTGGCCTCGTCGCCGACCTGCTCCAGCCGACGCTGGATGGGCGGCGTGGCGTCCAGCCCGCGCGCTTCGAGCAGGCGAGGTACCAGCGCCATGCGGGCGAGCGGGTCGTCCGCCGTTTTCATGGCCATTTCCCACAGTCCGGCATGGGCCGGAAAGTCGCCGTAATCATGGCCGAGGCTGTTCAGGCGCTCGCGCAGGATGGTGAAGTGATAGGCCTCCTCGGCCGCGACGCCGATCCAGTCGGCGTAATACTGCTCGGGCAGGCCGCGGAAGCGGGCCGCATGGTCGAGTGCCAAGTTGATGGCCGAGAATTCGATATGGACGATGGCGTGCAGCAGGCGCGCCCGGCCTTCGATGGTGGTCGGGCTGCGCTGCGGCACCAGCTTGGGCGGCACCAGTTCCGGCTTGTCCGGGCGGCCGCAGTGCAAGTCGACCGGGGTTTCGTCGCGCCAGTCGAGCCGCCCGTTCTGCCAGTCGTCGGCCAGCTTCCCAGTCAGTGCCAGTTTCTTTGCGATATCGGATGTGGCCAGTGCTTCGGCAAGCCGGCGGAATAGCGACTCCATCACGGCGCCGGGTTGGTGTATTGCAGGTGGATGGCGTCGATGCCGGCCAGTATTTCGGGTGAAATCGGCGTCAGCGTAGCGGGCAGGGTTTCGTGCAGCTGCTCGATCGACGAGGCGCCGATGATGGTGCTGGCGACAAACCAGCGTGAACGCACGAAACCGAGCGCCAGCTGGGTCAGGGTCAGGCCGTGCTGGTTGGCCAGTGCGGCGTAGGCCGCCACGGCCGGCGCGACGTTGATCTTGGTGTAACGCTGGCCAAAGGCCGGCCATTGGGTCAGGCGTCCGGGCGCGGCCGGGTCGGTCAGATACTTGCCGGTCAGGTGCCCGAAGGCGAGCGGCGAATAGGCCAGTAGGCCGACCTGTTCGCGGTGGCATACCTCGGTGAGGGAGGTTTCGTAGGTCCGGTTCAGCAGGCTGTAGGCGTTTTGCGTCGACACGATATGGGGCAGACCATGTTCGGCCGCGAGCCGGCGAAATTCCATGATCCCCCAGGGGTGTTCGTTGGAGACGCCGATGGCGCGGACCTTTCCTTCCTTGACCAGTTCGCCCAGCGCTTCCAGTTGCACGCGGATGGGTGTGCATTCGCGGTCCTTGCCCGGCTCGAACTGCCATTGGCCGAACATCGGCTGGTTACGCTCCGGCCAGTGCAATTGGTAGAGGTCGACGTAATCCGTTTGCAGGCGCTGCAGCGAGCCTTCGATGGCAGCGCGGATATTGGTGCGGTCGAGGGCCGGCGGGCCGTTGCGGATCCAGCTCAGGTTGCGGCTCGGGCCGGCGACCTTGGTCGCGATCAGTATCTTGTCGCGCGGTTGCCTGCGCAGCCAGCGGCCGACAATCGTTTCCGAAGCGCCGCAGGTTTCGGCCCGAGCCGGCACTGCATACATTTCGGCGGTGTCGAAGAAATTGACGCCCTGGGCAAGGGCGTAATCGAGCTGGGCGTGGGCATCGGCCTCGGTAGTCTGTTCGCCGAACGTCATCGTTCCCAGGCAGATTTCGGGGACGGACAGTGCGGTGCCGCCAAGGGCATGGTGCTGAAGGGGTAGCATGGTTTTCTCCAGTTTTAGGGGCGGGTGCAGAGGACGCCATAGATCAGTACGTGGCGTTCTAGTAATGGGTCGTAGCCGACGGGAACAATCGCCAGATGGTGGTCGGCCGGGTTGCTGCAATGGCTGTCCACCCAGCGCCGTGCCGCGTCGTAGGCATCGTCGAAACTGGCAAACAGCGGGTTCAGCTGCGGGCTGCGGACCGGCGCCAGTTCGCCGGAGGTCCGGTCGAGCAGTTGATCGGTGTCGAGCAGCTGGACGGCATAACCGGCAGGCGGGCGGGGCAGTGGCAAGGCCTTAATATCAAAGCGATCGCCGAAAGCGTTGGCCGGAAAATGGGTATCGAGCATGCCTTCATTTTATCTGCTGGCAGTGACCTGTAGTCAGTCTCTGTCAGAAAGCCGGAGGTGCGGCATGCTAGAATGGCAATCTGTAAATAATCATTAAACGGAACTGTCATGTTCGGTCGCTTGATGCCCAGGGAGGGCAAGTACTTCGATCTTTTCAACGCACATGCGGAGCTGATCACGCAGGGCGGCAAGGCCTTGTCGAACCTGATCGGCGCGCTGGTCGATCAGCCGGATCAGGCCGATCGCTTCGCCGACGAAATCGATACCCTGGAACGCAAAGCCGACGCCATCACGCATGACACGCTGTCCCAGTTGCATACCTCGTTCATCACACCGTTCGACCGCGATGAAATCCACCAGCTGATCAACGGCATGGACGACATCCTGGACATCATCCAGGACGTCGCCGAATCGATGTCGCTGTACGATATCCGCAAAGTGCCAGCCGAGGCCAAGATCATGGCCGAAGTCACCGAAAAATGCTGCGCTTCGGTTCAGGCCGTCGTCAAGCTGCTGCACAGCATGGACAACGCACCGGCCATCCTGAAGTTCTGCCACGAAATCGACGAGCTCGAATCAGAGGCCGATCGTGCCCTGCGTACCGCCATGTCAAAACTCTTCCGCGAAGAGCCGGATGTGCGGGAAGTGATCAAGCTCAAGCAGATCTACGAGATCCTCGAATCGGTGACCGATCGCTGCAAGGACGTGGCCGGTACCATCGAAGCCATCGTTCTCGAAAATTCCTGAGCGGTAGCGCGGCATGGATACCGTGCAAGTCAGTCTGTGGGTCGTCGGGACCCTGGTTTTCGTCGCCTTGCTGTTCGACTTCATGAACGGCTTTCACGATGCGGCCAACTCGATCGCGACCATCGTGTCGACGCGCGTCCTCAAGCCGCACCAGGCGGTCATCTGGGCGTCGGCCTTCAATTTTCTGGCCTTTTTCCTGTTCCAGCTCAAGGTCGCCACGACCATCGGCAAGGGCACCATCGATCCGTCCATCGTCGACTACCACATCGTTTTCGGCGCCCTGGTCGGGGCCATCATCTGGAACATCATTACCTGGTATTACGGCATCCCGTCATCGTCGTCGCACGCCCTGGTCGGTGGTCTGGTTGGCGCCGCCGTCTCCAAGGCGGGGTTGGATGGCCTGATTACCGCCGGCGTTCTGAAGATCGTCGCATTCATCTTCGTCGCCCCGTTCCTCGGTTTCGTCATCGGCGGCCTGCTGATGGTCATCGTTTCGTGGATCTGCCGAGGGATGGCGCCGCGCAAGGTGGACAAGCATTTCCGCCGCTTCCAGCTACTGTCGGCTGCTGCCTATAGCCTGGGTCACGGCGGCAACGACGCCCAGAAAACCATCGGCATCATCTGGATGCTGCTCATCGCTACCGGTTATTCCAGTTCCGCCGAGCACATCCCGAGCTGGATTGTCCTCGCTTGCTACACGGCGATGGGTTTGGGCACCATGTTCGGCGGCTGGCGCATCGTCAAGACCATGGGCAACCGCATCACCAAGCTCAATCAGGCGCGTGGTTTCTGCGCGAACAGCGGCGGCGCCGTGACGCTGTTCCTGGCTACGGCCTTCGGTATCCCGGTGTCCACGACCCACACGATTACCGGCGCCATCGCCGGCGTCGGCTCGACCCGCGGTGCCCGTCGGGTGCGCTGGGGGGTTGCCGGCGGCATTGTCTGGGCCTGGATACTGACCATTCCCTGTAGTGCCGCCATGGCAGCCGTCGCCTGGTATATCGGCACGCTCGTGCTTTGATATGGCGCCTGATAGCCTTTTCGGCCCTGCTGGCAGCGCTGGCCGGGTTGATTTGGCAATTTCCCTTTCTTTGGGAACTCGCGCTCGCCGCACTAATTGGCGGTGTCTACTGGATATTCTTCCGCGTCCCGCCTGAGCGAACCTAGGCGGGAATATCCGGAACCAGCATCTGCTCCAGCAGCAGTATGCGATCCTTCAACAAGAGTTTGCGTTTCTTCAGGCGCCGAACCAGCAGGTCATCGGGAGGCGGATTTTCGATCAGGTGGGTGATCACCAGATCAAGATCGCGATGCTCGATTTGCAGTTCGTGGAGTTGACTACGGATGTCGCTGATTTCGCCGTCGCTCAGCGGATGAAGGGACATGTTCGGCTCCTGCCTGCTTCCAATGTTTTGCTAGAATACCCCGAACAAATCAATGGAGGAGAGAGAAATGCAGCACCATGTAATTGTCTCGTTCGGTAAAGAAAAAGAATTCGAATTCAAGTTTACCGGGGGCGCTGCGGCGGACGAGGCACGCAAGTGGTTCGACCATGAGTTTACCGCGCTCGAATGCGATGTCGCCACGCCGACCGGCAAGATTCTGGCCGTCGACCGCATTCTCAGCGTCGCCAAATATGCCGGTGAAAACCGTTTCCGCGAGCAAGGCGTCTGGGCCGACCAGTTTGCCAAATACACCGCCGCCTTGCTCGGTCGCGAATTGATCCGCGTGGACGTCGAGCATTACAGCATCGGGTATTGATGAACAAGGCGTTTGTCCGAGAGAGCGATGGCGAAGATGAAGAAGAACTCGAACCTTCGCTGAAGCTTCCGGCGGGAACCCGCAATTACATCACCCCGGCCGGCCATGCCCGCCTCAAGGATGAGTTGGAGCATCTCGTCAAACGCGAACGGCCGCACGTTGTCGAGATCGTCGCCTGGGCTGCATCGAATGGGGACCGTTCGGAAAATGGCGACTATATATATGGCAAGCGCCGTCTCAGAGAAATCGACCGGCGTATCCGCTTCCTGACCAAACGCTTGGATTTTGCCGAAGTGGTGGATCCGCTGCGCCAGGGCGACAACGATCAGGTTTTCTTTGGTGCTCGCGTAACCATCGCCGATCAGGATGGTCAGGAAAACACCTACACCATCGTCGGTGTCGATGAAGCCGATGTCGCCCGTGGCCGTATCAGCTGGGTGTCGCCCTTGGCGCGCGCCTTGATTAAGGCGAAAGAAGGCGACTCGATCCGCTTCCAGAGTCCGCTCGGAATACGTGAGATCGATATTCTCGAAGTGGTTTACGAGAACATTGATTGAGCTAACTCTCTTATATGGACTCCCCCAGAAAGCAATGATGGGCGATCAGTCTCAAAGCAAAATGCGAGGCGGGGGAACAACGGAACACGGTTTCTCCTTTCAGGCGGCAATGGCAAACGCGGTGCGGGTGAGCTTCTTTTCCTGACGGGGCGGCGGATTGCCATACGGGGTGTGATCCCGCAGCACGGAATAACAGACCCTGGCCAACTTGTTGGCCAGGGCACACGCCGCCTTGTTGTGATGGGTTCGCGCCTGAATCTCGGTGGCCCAGGTGCGCAGACCATCCAGGGCCTTGCCGGATCGCCGCGCCAATTCTGCCGCCTGCAAGATGGCCCGGGCGCCATGGGGCAGCAACATGCGTAGGTAGCGATCTCCCTTCTTGGAAATCCGGCCGAGCTTGCGGGTATGGCCGGAGGAGAACTCTTTCGGCGTCAGGCCGAACCAGCTGGCGAAATGCCGGGCATCCTTGAAATGGCTGACGCTGCCGCCGGTAGCGGCGACCATCGCCGTGGCGGTGAGCAGGCCGATACCGGGAATGGTCAGCAGTTCGGTACAGGCAGGGCTTTGCCGGGCCAGCGAAGTCAGTTCCCGCTCCAATTGGGCGATACGCAGTTCGAGCAGGCGGATTTCCTAGATCAGCAGTTTCATCGATTCGCGGATCAGTAGCGGAATCGCCGAGTGGGCATCGGCCAACGCCCGGCTCATGGCTTCGAGCCCGGTACGGGCGCCTTGCGGCACGACCAGGCCGAACTCCCGGCAGAAGCCGCGCAAGGTATTGATCCGCGAAGTGCGCGTACCCATCCAGCGCGAGCGGATGCGGTGCAAGCCCTGCAGCGCCTGCTGCTCCACCGATTTCACCTGTACCGGCACGATGTCGGCGCAACGGGCGGCTTCAAGCAAGGCGCAGGCATCGGCGGCATCCGTCTTGTTCTGCTTCACGTAGGCCTGGATATACGCCGCCGGCAGTAGCTTGACCGGGATACCCAGCCGGTTGAACTAGCAGCCCCAGTGGTGGGCGGAACCGCAGGCTTCCATGATCACCAGCCCCACCTCCCGGTTGTGGAACCAGCGTTCAAACTGGCTGCGGGTCAGGCGCAACTGCTCGACAACTTTCCATTTGTCATCGGTCACGGCAATCTGGAATACACTCTTGGCCAGATCAATTGCAACGCAACGGTAGTAGCATGCATTTCGGACTCCTTGCGTCGAAGACCTGACCTGCCTGATTTCTTCGGACCACTCATTCCTGGAGAACGGCCTCCGGTTCGGTGGTTGATAAACAGGATTTCTTGAACGCTGCCGGCGTCCGGTTGCCCAGACTCGAATGCGGGCGGACCTCATTGTAATGCCGGC
>DATGXM010000323.1:0-1879 GCA_035298985.1 Azonexus sp.
CCCCCGGCGCCAGCGCTGTCGTAGTCGTAGGAGACGACGCCTCCGGCTGCAGAATTTCCTTTATCTGGCCGCGCACGTCGCTGATCTTGGCTTGCACGGCCTCCTGCGATTTTGATGCCACCACATTTCGCCGGGCTTCGCCGGCATCGCTCTGCGCGGAATTCGATTCGACTTGCAACGTGCGCGCCTTTTCCTGGGCGCGACTGGCGACGCCCTGCGCCTCGCGGGCCTGCTGCTGCAAGACTCTGGCACGCTGCTCAGCCTGATCGGCGGTACGCTGCGCCTGCTGCTGTTGAACCTGCGCCCATAACGCACTACCTGCCGCTTGCGTGCCGGATAAGGAAGTTGCCGGCATCTGACGGACCTGACGTAAAGCTGAACCCGTTTCTCAAGCAATCACATTGATCAGCGTACCGGTCGGCTGCCCCTGGGCATTGACTACCGGCTTCGGGGGCTGTTCCTTGTTTTCCACGCGCTCTTCCGGACGCGGCTCTTTCTTTTCGGCCTGCTGGGCCTGCTGAGTTTGCTGAGCCTGTTGCGTCTGGCTGGCCTGCGCCCCCGTGTTGGCATAAGCGCTAAGACTCGAAGTCACCGATTGAATCGCCATAACATCACCTTGATTTCACACTGCTACGTAGACCACTTTATACCATTCCGGCAAATATTCCAGAAGTATCCGACAAACCCATAATGCCAAATATCGCAAATACAACACAGCCATACGAACCTGAGCGATGCGGGACATTGCGGCTAGAATCGCCGCAAATTCCAAATTCCGCTCATCCGGCAAGCCCTTCACCATCCGATGACTGAATCAATCCCCACTCCCCCCCTCGCCTGTTCCCGCCAGCTGCTCGTCGTCACGGCCGCCGACTGGGCCAGCCCGACGGCAACGCTGCAACGCTACGCGCGTGATGAACCCACTGCGTGCTGGCGAGCCTATGGAGCGGCAGTCACGGTCAGCCTCGGCCGCAACGGCCTGGCCTGGGGGTGCGGTCTGCACCCTGCCCCCGATAGCGACCCGTCGGCCAAGCGCGAAGGCGACGGCAAGGCGCCGGCCGGCATCTTTGCCATCACGGCATTGTTCGGCGAGGCGGAAGCGGGCAGCCGGTTCGCCCAATCGGCCCGCCTGCCCTACCGCTGCGCCACCGGCGACCTGAAGTGCATCGACGACCCCGCATCCCGTTACTACAACCAAGTGGTCGACCAGCGCGAGGTCGAGGCGGTCGACTGGCATTCCCACGAAGACATGCGGCGCGACGACGAGCGCTACGCCATCGGCGCCGTGATCGCCCACAACAGCGCATGCCGGCCGGAAGCGGGGTCGTGCATCTTCCTGCACGTCTGGCAGGCGGCAGGGGTGCCGACGGCGGGATGTACGGCGGCGGCACTGTCCGACGTGTCGGAAATCTGCCGGTGGCTCGATGCCGCGGCCCATCCCTTGCTCGTCCAGCTGCCGAGGGCGGAATACGACCGCTACCGGCAGGACTGGGCGCTCCCCTAAGCGCCAACCCCTGTCATTCCCGCACCCCACAGGGACTTCCTTTGGTCGCAGGCACGAACTCTGTGGTGCTCTCCTGGATTCCCGATCAAGCCGGGAATGACGACACCAAGGAAACGCGAGCCTCGGCGGTTAATCCGCCGATTCCCGCCGACGACCGAAGGAAGTCCCTATGGTGCGCGGAAGCGGCAGATCAATGCCGATGACAGCCACCCACCAAGGCCGCTAGACTGGCGGCCTTTCAACCCGCCCGCTCCGCCCGTGCTCAACATCATCTGGGTCGCTTTCATCCTGGTCGGTTTTGCCGCTGCCGTCGTGCAGACCCTGCAGGGCGACCTCGATATTTTTTCGCGGGTGCTGACCGGCCTGTTCGATACG
>DATGXM010000324.1:0-1823 GCA_035298985.1 Azonexus sp.
CCGTCCTGCTCGGCGCCCTCGCCGGCCAGCCGCTGTCGGCCGACGAGCGCAGCAACCTCGACCGCTTCGCCAAGCGCGCCGGCCTGCTCTTCCAGGTCGTCGACGACATCCTCGACTGCACGGCGAGCACCGCCACGCTCGGCAAGACCGCCGGCAAGGACGAAGCCGCCGACAAGCCGACCTACGTCGCCCTGCTCGGCCTGGAAAATGCCCGCGCCTACGCCGACGAACTGCGTGCCGATGCCCGCGACGCCCTGGCCCTCTTCGGCGACCGCGCCACCCGCCTGAACCAGCTGGCCGATTTCATCTGCCACCGGCAATTCTGAATGGAACACATGAGCGCAGTTTCCAAATTTTCGCTGCTCGACACCATCAACTCCCCGGCCGACCTGCGTCGTCTGGAGCGCAAGCAACTGCCGCAACTGGCCGGCGAACTGCGTGAATTCCTGATCGAATCGGTCTCCCAGACCGGTGGCCACCTGTCGTCCAACCTCGGCACCGTTGAACTGACCATCGCCCTGCACGCCGTCTTCAACACCCCGGACGACCGCCTGGTGTGGGACGTCGGCCATCAGTGCTATCCGCACAAGGTGCTGACCGGCCGCCGCGAAGGCATGGGCAAGCTGCGCATGCGCCATGGCGTCGCCGGCTTCCCCAAGCGCTGCGAAAGCCCGTACGACACCTTCGGCGTCGGCCACTCGTCCACCTCCATCTCGGCCGCGCTGGGCATGGCCCTGGCCGCCAAGCACAAGGGCGAGGACCGCAAGGCCATCGCCATCATCGGTGACGGCGCAATGTCGGCCGGCATGGCTTTCGAGGCACTGAACAACGCCGGCGTCGCCGATGCCGACATGCTGGTCATCCTCAACGACAACGAGATGTCGATCTCGCCGCCGGTCGGTGCACTGAACAACATCCTGACCCGCCTGACTTCGAGCAAGACCTACAACGTCGCCCGCGAAGCCGGCCGCCACATGCTCGGCTTCGCGCCGCCCCTGCTCGAACTGGCCCGCCGTGCCGAAGAGCACGTCAAGGGCATGATCGCCCCCGGCACGCTGTTTGAGGAATTCGGTTTCCACTACTACGGACCGATCGACGGCCACGACCTCGACGCCCTGATTCCGACCCTGGAAAACCTGAAGAAACTGAAGGGCCCGAAGTTCCTGCACGTCATCACGCGCAAGGGCCAGGGCTACAAGCTGGCCGAAAACGACCCCATCCTCTATCACGGCGTCGGCAAGTTCGCCGCCGACCAGGGGATCGCGACCAGCAAGGGCGGCGGCAAGCTGACCTACACTCAAGTCTTCGGCGACTGGCTGTGCGACATGGCCAAGGCCGATTCCCGGCTGGTCGGCGTTACCCCGGCCATGCGCGAAGGCTCCGGCATGGTGCGCTTCGCCTGCGAGCACGCCGACCGCTACTACGATGTCGGGATCGCCGAGCAGCACGCCGTGACCTTCGCCGCCGGACTGGCCTGCGAGGGCCTGAAGCCGGTCGTCGCCATCTACTCGACCTTCCTGCAGCGCGCCTACGATCAGTTGATCCACGATGTCGCCCTGCAGAACCTGCCGGTCGTCTTCGCCGTCGACCGCGGCGGCCTGGTCGGTGCCGACGGCCCGACCCACCATGGCACCTTCGACCTGTCCTACGTGACCTGCATCCCGAACATGGTGGTCATGACACCGAGCGACGAGTCCGAATGCCGCCGCATGCTGTCCACCGCCTACGCCCTCGACTGCCCGTCCATGGTGCGCTACCCACGCGGCAGCGGCACCGGCGCCACTCCGTCGGCCGAACTCGACACCCTGCCGGTAGGCAAGGGT
>DATGXM010000325.1:0-13208 GCA_035298985.1 Azonexus sp.
AAGCCGCTGGAGGAATGGGAGGACGCCGACCAGCATGCCGGCTATTTCGAATCGGATTCCATGCTCAACCACCTGCTGGAACTGCGCCATCAGGTCGACTACCTGCGCACCACCATTTCGCAGCAGGGCCAGACGCCGCAACTGGTCGGCAACTCCAAGGGTTTCCAGCACGCCTACGACCTCGTCACCCGCGCCTCGGGCACCCAGGTCACGGTGTTGCTGCTCGGCGAAACCGGGGTCGGCAAGGAGCGTTTCGCCCGCACCCTGCACCAGATGAGCAACCGCAAGCAGGGTCCGTTCGTTGCGGTCAATTGCGCGGCGATGCCCAACGACCTGATCGAATCCGAGCTGTTCGGCGTCGAGAAAGGCGCCTTCACCGGCGCCCAGACCTCGCGCATGGGCAAGTTCGAACGCGCCGACGGCGGCACCCTGTTCCTCGACGAAATTGGCGAACTGCCGCTCGCCGCCCAGGCCAAGCTGCTGCGTGTGCTGCAGGAAGGCGAGATCGAACGCCTGGGCGACGACCGCGTGCGCAAGCTGAACATCCGCCTGGTCGCCGCCACCAACGTCGACTTGCAAGCGGCGGTGAAGGCCGGGCGCTTCCGCTCCGACCTCTACTACCGGCTCAGCGTCTATCCGATCCAGATTCCGCCGCTGCGCGAACGGCTCGCCGACATCCCGCTGCTCATCGAGGCCATGCTCGCCCGCTTCGGCACGCTGTACGAAAAGAAGCTGCTCGGCGTCAGCGACAAGGCCATGCAGGCGATCAAGCACTACCAGTGGCCGGGCAACGTGCGCGAACTGGAAAACATGATCGAGCGCGGCATCATCCTCGCCCCCAACGGCGGCTGGATCGAACTCGAGCACCTGTTCGCCAATGTCGCCGACAGCGATTTCAGCGAAGCGCAGATCACCCAGGCCGGGAGCCTGGAACAGAAACGGGAGCCCTGCGCCTCGGACAGCCTGATCGATGCCATTTTCGCCAGCGGCATCGGCTTCGAGGAATTGGGCAATCGCCTGATCGACGAAGCCGTCAAGCGCGCCGACGGCAACCTGGCCGGCGCCGCCCGCACGCTGGGCATCACCCGCCCCCAACTGCAATATCGATTGAAGAAGAAGGAAAACGTCTGACGGAGAGGCGGGCATGGAATTCCGGCAACTCAAATACTTCATCGCCGTCGCCGAGGAACTGAACATCGGCCGCGCCGCGACCCGCCTGCACATTTCGCAGCCGCCGCTGACCCGGCAGATCCAGCAACTGGAAGAGGAATTCGGCACCCAGCTCTTCCTGCGAACCGCCCGTGGCGTCGAGCTGACCCAGGCCGGCGAGATGCTGCTGCGCGACGCCCGCAACATCCGCGACCTGATGACGCAGGCCGCCGAGCGCGTGCGCGAGGCCGGTCAGGGCAAGCGCGGCAAGATGGATATCGGCATCTTCGGCTCGGGCATCCTCGACGTCATTCCCAAGGTCCTGCACGCCTTCCGCGCCAGCCATCCGGACGTGCAGATCGCCCTGCACCAGATGAGCAAGAAGGAGCAGATCGAAGCCCTGCGCCAGCACCGCATCATGGCCGGCTTCAACCGCATGCTCGCCCCGCTGCCCGACATTTCGTCGGAGCCGGTCATGCTCGAAAGCATCATGGTCGCGGTCAACGAAAAGCACCCCTTGGCTGCCAAGGCGGCCATCCTGCTCAAGGAACTGGCCGGCCAGCCACTCATCCTGTTCCCCAGCGGTGCGCGCCCCAGCTTCATCGACAAGGTCTGGTCGCTGTGCAGCGGCGAAGGCTTCGAACCTAACGTCGCGCAGGAAGTCGGCGACGCCCCGACCAGCGTTGCCTTGGTCGCCGCCGGCTTCGGCCTCAGCCTGGTTCCCGAAGCCGCCACCAGCCTGAGCGTTCCGGGCGTCGTCTACCGCCGCCTGGCCAACGCTCCGGACGCCGTGGTCGACCTCAGCTGCATCTACCGCACCGACGAGACCTCACCGATCCTGCAGGCCTTCTTGCAGACGATAAGAGATTTCAGAGCGAAGCATGAGGCGCGGCACTAAGCACGACTGAGCCGCGGCGCATCACCACTCAGAATCTGGTTTGTCGGAATCGAGCCCGGCAGCGCCCGTAGCAATCGCGCATTTCCTCGCTATCCCAGACGATCTGCAAGCTCTCGACCGCTGCGGCATTGAGTTTGGTCAGCCGATTCTTGGGCGAAGACGGGATATCCAGGGCGCGGGTCAGACTCTCGGCGACATTGATGACCGCCTGCAACGGGCTGCTTACCGCCACCCCATCGTGATGCTCGGCAATCGCCGCCACGAACTCATCCGGCAGGCCCCAATGGCGGCTCAGCTCGGCCCCCAGCATCGCATGATCGACACCGAACGCCGCAGCTTCGCGCTCCAGCAACTTGCCGTCGATCGCCGATTGCCGATACACCTCCTGGAAGGCGTCCGCATCCATCACATGGAAACAGAGCTGGCCGATATCGTGCAGGATGCCGGCAACGAAGGCCTTTTCCGGCGACACGCCACAGAGCGTCGCCAACTCCTGCGCGACAATGGCCACCGCCCGCGAATGCTGGAGCAGGAAATCCGCCCCCTTTTGGTTGGCGAGGAACTTGTTGAGCGCCGATTCCACGACGATGCGACGTAGCTGGTTGATGCCGATCAACGAGGCGCCGATGAAGGGATCGTAGACCTCGGATTGCATATGAACGCGACGGATGCGGTTGGCCGTCGCCAGGATGCCGGACGTGATCACCGGATCGTTGCGCGCCAGGCGGGCGAGCGCTTCGAGCGAGGCATCTTCGTCGCGCAGCATGTCGAGCAGTTGCAGCACCACCTGCGGAAATGGCGGCAGCGTGCCGGCCAGTCTGGCCGCTTCGGCCGCGAGATTGTCCTGGTTCAGCATGTGCCGGGCCCCTCGGCAAGCAAGGCGGCCAGCAGGGGCGCGCAGTTTTCGTCGGGGTTGGGCCCGAAGATTTCGTGCAGACGGGATTCGTACTGCGCCACCTCCGCGACCCGGCACGCTTCGTCCGCCGCCCCTTGCCGCACGACGGCGACGCACTCCACCCCCTTGGTGATCAACTGGCTGATCGTGCTGGCGGTAATGGTGCTGCCGACCGCCAGATGCATCGACAACTGCTGGCCGGACCGGCCATAAACCGGCCTCGCCAGCACCATGCCGGGCTCCAGATCCATCGTGGAAACCCAACAATGGTTGTCTGGCGGTGATCCTTCCTCGGTGTCGCTCAACATTGACATCTGTCTAGTTTGTCGTCTTTGATAAATTTGGCACCACGATAACCAAATGTTACGCCGAAAGCCAGATTCCGATGACGGGCTAACAGCAACTTGGACATGCGCCGATTGGCTTGGTGCCGAATCCCTGGGATAGCCCGCCGAGACTGGTGCAGGAACCATTCTTTTCCACTTGGGCCTAATGGGCTTTTGGAGGTGCACATGCCCTCACCTAAGCTCATCGACTTCCCGGCCCGGCAGTTGATCGCTTTTTCACGGGATCTCCTGCAAGCGGCGGATTTGGCGTCCATCGTCGATCAGGTCGGTCCCACCATGAAGGAGCTACTGTCGCCGGATAGCGCCCTGATTGTCGCCAAGATCGAAGGGAATGACTTCTCCGTCGCTTTTGGCTGTCGCGGCACGGTGGTTCCTGTCCACTGCGCCCAGGATTTATTCACTTTCGTGCAAAACGCCCCTACCCAGGCGGGGCGCATCGTTCTGCCCGACGTCGAACTGCGCCCGGGCGCCGGCGGCGAGAGCGGAAGGCGGGGCAGTGTCCTGTCGATTTCCTTCCCGCCGGAACGCCCCTGGGGAGCGCTGGCGGCGCTTTGGGAGAACGTCCAGGAAACCCACCGGCTGGAGGTTTGCGAGGAAATCCTGAGCGCGATGGCCGAATTGACCGGCGCGGCGATGAGCAACATCGTCAATAAAATGATGCTGGAAGAAAAAGCGGTGGCCAGCGAGGAAGCCTCCAAGGCCGTCACCGAAGAACTGGTACAGGAACTGAAAAGAAAAGAGCTGGAGGTCCGCGAAAAGCACCATGTCGCCATCACCGACGTGCTGACCGGGCTGCTCAACCGCCGCGGATTCTACGAACGCGCCGAGCAGGGTTTGCGGGTGGCCCGCCGGCAAGGGATCGAGTGCGCGGTGATTTACGCCGATCTCGACAGCCTGAAGGCCATCAATGACAAATTCGGCCATGCCGTCGGTGACGCATGCTTGCGGGCCGCGGCGCAGGTGTTTCAGGACTCGTTCCGCGAAAGCGATGTCGTGGCGAGGCTGGGCGGCGATGAGTTCGCGGCCTTTTCGATGGACGCCGCGAATACCGAAGTCATCGTTGCGCGGCTGGTTCAGAAGGCGCAGGAATCTTACGAGCAAGGCGATTCGCCGCACCCCGTATCCTTCAGCATTGGCGTCATCAGTTGCGACCCGGCCAGCGAGCAGCCGCTTGCCGACTTTTTGTCCCTGGCCGATCAGGCCATGTACGAGCAGAAGCAGAAAAGGCGACACAAGCACTGACGCCCGCCGGGACAATCGGCCAACGACCATTGCTTTTGGCTCTTCAGGTCATCGTTTCGCCGACAAACCGGTGTGAGGTTTCGGCAAAGTGCCGACCAAACATGCGGGCCGTTTTGACATCGCCGACGGCAAAGGCATCGGCCGGCGCCGAATGCGCCGCCTGCGCCATCAGGCCGGACCACGATCCCAGGCGATTGGCCGCCTCGTCGTAGGGAACCCCGCGCTGCTGCTCGGGCAGGATGGGATTGCCGACCCACAGCATGCCGTGCTGCATGCAGAAGGTGAATAGCGAAATCAGCGTCGTCTGCTTGTCGCCGGCCGGCAGCGATGACACGGTGAAGCCGGCAGCCAGCTTGCCCTTCAGTTGCTGCGTGCGCCACAGCCCGCCGGTGGCATCCATGAAGGTCTTGAAGGTTCCGGAAACACCGCCCAGGTAGGTCGGCGACCCGAACAGAAAGCCGTCGAAGGCGAGCAGGCTTTCCGGCCTTGCCGTCAGCTTCTCCGCCTTAACGAGCTGCACGTCGGTATCGGGCACACTGTGCGCCCCATCGGCGACATGCCGGGCGATATGTTCGGTATGGCCATGGGCGCTGTGATAGATGACAGCAAGTTTTTTCATTCCGCTGACTCCGGGAATAGTTTGGTGGAGAAACAGGCAGTCATAGGGGAAGCCTGTTGATGACGCAGGCGGACAGGAAAAGACCTAAGCCAAAAACGCCGTGATTGGCCAAGCTTCTCAGGCAATTCCTGAGCGGGGCGGGCGTTTTGGATGCCGCAAAACCCAGGCCCATGGCCGGTTGCATGGCCAGCAACGGAAAGACGACCGTGCCGATGCCGGTCAGCAGGGCGACACCCGGCGACGGTGCGCTCATCCAGCCAACCCCGGCGACGCCGATCAGCAGCTGCGCGAAAGCGATCCCAACCGTGTAATGCGTGAGCCAGCCGAGCAGAGTTTCCTGCGCGATGGGCGCTGCCTTGCCGATCGACTCATGAGCAATCCGCCCGCGGAACAGATGCCCGACCCAACGGCCGATGAAGGCGAAGTTGAGAGTCGGCACCCCGATCCGCTTCAGGAACATCAGCCAGATGTCCATGACCAAGGTGGCTCCGCAGCCGATGAGGACCACCCGCAAAATCTCTTGTATCGATGTCATGACGCACTCCTTGAAAGTTGACGAACGAGATCCTGAAGTGCACTGTAGAAGTTGAAGTCAACTTCAAGTCAAGGAGTGTTGCGATGGATATTTCCGAAGTCAGCAAGCAGACCGGGATACCGTCTTCGGCGCTGCGCTACTACGAGCAAAAGGGACTCATCACCTCGCTGCGCGAAAAGGGACAGCGACGGCGCTACGCCGCCAATGTGCTCGATCAGCTGGCCCTGATCGCCCTCGGCCAGGCCGCCGGCTTGTCACTCGACGAAATCCGCTCGATGCTGTCGCCCTACGGCCCGCCCAACATCGACCGGCAGCTGCTTGCGGCGAAGGCCGATGAAATCGACGCCCTGATCAAACGCCTGAAGGCGATGAGCAATGGCCTCCGGCATGCGGCGGCCTGCCCCGCCCCCAGCCACGCCGAATGCCCCAGCTTTCAGAAATTGCTGAAAGCGGCGGCGAGCGGGGCGCTGGAAAAGCGCTGGGACAAAACCAAACTTCGCGCACCAAAGCAGCAAAGCCTTTAGTCGGGAAGGTATCCATCAGGTACGGCAACCTGGTTTTTTGGCAGCTGTTCGATGCGGCACCGACGATCACTCCATGGCCTTCACCGGCGACTGCCTGCTGATTCGTGCCGCGGGCGTTGCGACTTCCCGCAGGACAACGCCAGCCGGTTGTTACACTTATCGCCGCAGCATGCGCCACGCCAGACATACCTTTCCCGTATCGCGCATCGATTCCAACGGTATTGGACGGTATCCCCGGCATCACGTTTAATTGATCCGAACATCCCCGGCAGGCATTTCCCGGGGCGATCGATTTGAGGTGAGAGGCGATGGAAATACCGCGTAACCAGTTCAAGAGCGCATTGCAGGCCGGCCGCGACCAGATCGGGCTGTGGCTCGGGCTGGGCGAAACCTTCAGCGCCGAAATCTGCGCCGGGGCCGGCTTCGACTGGCTGCTGATCGACGCCGAGCACGGTCCCAACGACCTGCGCAGCATCCTGTCCCAATTGCAGGCGCTGGCGCCCTACCCGCCCCAGCCGGTGGTCCGCCCGCCGCAGGGCGATCACGTGCTGATCAAGCAGTTGCTGGAAACCGGCGTCCAGACGCTGCTCATCCCGATGGTCGAATCGGCGGCGCAGGCGCGCGGCCTGGTCGAGGCCATGCGCTATCCGCCGGCCGGCATCCGCGGCGTTGGCAGCGCCCTGGCCCGTGCTTCGCGCTGGGGACGCATCGACAACTACGCCCACCTCGCCAACGCGCAGATGTGCCTGCTCGTGCAGGTCGAGACGCGGGCCGGCTATGAACAGCTCGACAGCATCCTGGCCGTCGACGGCGTCGATGGCGTATTTTTCGGCTCGGCCGATCTCGCCGCTTCCTACGGCTATCTCGGTGAATCCACTCACCCGGAAATCGTCGCCGCGATCGAGCACGGCCTGCGCCGCACCCGGGCGGCCGGCAAGGCAGGCGGCGTGCTGTGCAGCGACCGGCAACTCAACGAGCAATACATGCGAGCCGGCGCCAATTTTGTCGCGGTCGGCATCGATGCCCTGCTGCTCACCGCGGCGACCACGGCGCTATGCCGCAGCTACAAGCCGGACAGCACGGCAGCCGGGGTACCCGGATCGTATTGAAGTAACGCAACCAGAAAAACCAAGCCATCGACGAATGGCCCATTCGATAACCAAAGGAGTGAAGACATGGCAATGACAGGCGTTTTACGGCCCGGACACGGGGCGATCAGGGTGTTGGACCTTGAGGAAGCGGTGCACCACTACCGCGACATTCTCGGCATGGTGGAAACCGGGCGCGATGCCCAGGGCCGGGTGTATCTGAAATGCTGGGACGAGCGCGACCACAACAGCGTCGTGCTGCGCCAGGCCGACCGCGCCGGTCTCGATTTCTTCGGCTTCAAGGTGCGCGACAAGGCCACCCTGGACAAGATGGAAGCCGATCTGCGCGCCTACGGCCTGCAAACCGAGCGCATCCCGGCCGGCGAAATGCTGGAAACCGGCGAGCGCGTGCGCTTTGAAATCCCCTCTGGCCACCTGATCGAACTGTATGCCGAGAAAAAGGCCGTCGGCAACGGCCTGCAGGTGAACAACCCGGCCCCGTGGACCAAGGCTTCCGAGAACGGCATCGCGCCGGTTCGCCTCGACCACTGCCTGCTCTACGGCCCGAATATCGCCGCCGTGCAGAAGATTTTTACCGACGTGCTCGGCTTCTACCTGGTCGAGCGCGTGCTCGCCCCGGACAACGAAACCAATGCCGCCATCTGGCTCTCCTGCTCGCACAAGGTGCATGACATCGCCTTCGTCGAACACCCGGAGCCGGGCAAGCTGCATCACCTCTCCTTCCTGCTCGACAGCTGGGAGGAGGTGCTGCGCGCCAGCGACATCATGTCGATGAACAACGTGCCCATCGACATCGGCCCGACCCGCCACGGCATCACCCGCGGCTGCACCATCTACGCCTGGGACCCGTCGGGCAACCGTTTCGAGACCTTCATGGGCGGCTACCAGCCTTACCCCGACTACGAGCCGACGACCTGGACCTTCGACGGCCTGGGTGCCGGTGGCGGCCTGGATTACCCACAGCGCAAGCTGCACGAAACCTTCCTCACCGTCGTGACCTGATCGTCCCGGGCGGCCGGCAGCGGCCGCCCCCTCCTTCACCGTCCGCCACGCGCAGTCGCTGACTGCCGCAGGCCCCGCACGCCCTCAATTTCCGGAAGCATCCATGAGCCAGCCGCCACGCATCCACCACTTCATCGCCGGCGAATTCACCGCCTCGCCCACCGCCCGCTATTTCGACAAACGTTCGCCGGTCGACGGGAACGTCATCGCCCATATCGCCGAAGCCGGCCAGGCCGAGGTCGATGCTGCCGTCACCGCGGCCCGCACTGCACTGAAAGGCGAATGGGGCAAGCTGAGCACCGACCAGCGCGTCGACCTGCTCTACGGCGTGGCCAACGAAATCACCCGCCGTTTCGACGATTTCGTCGCCGCCGAGATGGCCGATACTGGCCAGCCGTCGCATGTCATGACCAACGTCTTCATCCCGCGCGGCGCGGCCAACTTCAAGGTTTTCGCCGACGTGATCAAGAACGTCGCCGCCGAATCCTTCCGCATGGCGACGCCGGATGGCAAGGGGGCGCTCAACTACGCCATCCGCAATCCGAAGGGCGTGATCGGCGTCATCTCGCCGTGGAACGCCCCCTTCCTGCTGATGACCTGGAAAGTCGGCCCGGCGCTGGCCTGCGGCAACACCGTGGTGGTCAAACCATCCGAGGAAACCCCGCTGACCGCCACGCTGCTCGGCGAGGTCATGAACACAGTAGGCATCCCCAAGGGCGTCTATAACGTCATCAACGGTTTCGGCCCAGACTCCGCCGGCGCCTACCTGACCCAGCATCCGGGCGTCGATGCCATTACCTTCACCGGCGAGACGCGCACCGGCACGGCGATCATGAAAGCCGCCGCCGAAGGCATGCGCGACGTGTCCTTCGAACTGGGCGGCAAGAATGCCGGCATCGTCTTCGCCGACTGCAATTTCGACGCGGCGGTCGACGGCATCTTCCGCTCCGCCTTCCTCAACACCGGGCAGGTCTGCCTGGGCACCGAGCGCGTCTATGTCGAGCGGCCGATTTTCGAGCGCTTCGTCCAGGCGCTGAAGGCCAAGGTCGAAGCCGTGCGCTACGGCCGACCGGAAAACCACGCCAGCACCTACGGCCCGCTGATCAGCCAGGAACACCGCGACAAGGTGCTGTCCTACTACCGGAAGGCCATGGACGAAGGCGCCACGCTGGTCACCGGCGGCGGCGTGCCCGACATGCCGGCCGAGCTGGCCGGCGGCAGCTGGGTGCAGCCGACCATCTGGACCGGGCTGCCGGAAACCGCTGCCGTGGTGCGTGAGGAAATCTTCGGGCCGTGCTGCCATATCCGCCCTTTCGACAACGAGGACGAGGTGATCGCGCTGGCCAACGACAACGACTACGGCCTGGCGACCACGATCTGGACCGACAACCTGTCGCGCGCCCACCGCGTCGCCGAGCGGGTCGAGGTCGGCGTTACCTGGGTGAATAGCTGGTTCCTGCGCGACCTGCGCACGCCCTTCGGCGGCTCCAAGCAATCCGGCATCGGACGCGAAGGCGGCGTCCATTCGCTCGAGTTCTACACCGAGACCCGCAACGTCTGCATCAAGCTCTAAACCCCTGAGGCCACCATGAAGAAAATACGATGCGTCCTGATCGGCTCCGGCAACATCGGTACCGACCTGATCTACAAAATCCAGCGCAGCCCCGTCCTTGAACCGGTGTGGATGGTCGGTATCGATCCCGAATCGGAAGGCCTGGCCCGCGCCAGCGAAATGGGACTGAAGACCACCGCCGCCGGCGTAGACGGCCTGCTGCCGCACGTTCTGGAAGACAACATCCAGATCGCCTTCGACGCCACGTCGGCCTACGTCCATGCCGAGAACTCGCGCAAGCTGAACGAACTGGGCGTGATGATGATCGACCTGACGCCGGCCGCCATCGGCCCGCTCTGCGTGCCACCGGTCAATCTACGCGCCCATGCCGAGAAGGTGGAGATGAACGTCAACATGATCTCCTGCGCCGGGCAGGCGACCATCCCCATCGTCAATGCCGTGTCACGCGTGCAGTCGGTAGCCTACGGCGAGATCGTCGCCAGCCTCGCTTCGAAATCGATCGGCCCGGGCACCCGCGCCAACCTCGACGAATTCACCTACACCACGTCGAACGCCATCGAGGTGGTTGGCGGCGCGCGCAAGGGCAAGGCGCTGGCGATCATCAACCCGGCCGAGCCGCCGATGATGATGCGCAACACCATTTCCTGCCTGACCGACGACACGCCGGACGAGCCGCACATCGTCGAATCGGTGCTGGCGATGATCAAGGAGGTGCAGAAGTACGTCCCTGGCTACCGTCTGGTCAACGGCCCGCTGTTCGACGGCAAGCGCGTGACCGTCTTCATGGAAGTGGCCGGCCTCGGCGACTATCTGCCCAAGTACGCCGGCAACCTCGACATCATGACGGCGGCCGCGACGCGCACCGCCGAAATGTTCGCCGAGGAAATCCTGGCCGGCACCATCCAGCTCAAGCCCGTGGAGGTGGCAGCATGAGTGAAGTGAATCTGAAAGGCCGCAAGGTCACCGTCCACGACATGTGCCTGCGCGACGGCATGCACGCCAAGCGCGAACAGATTTCCATCGCACAGATGGTCAAGATCGCCACCGCGCTCGACGACGCCGGCGTGCCCTACATCCAGGTCACCCACGGCGCCGGGCTGGGCGGCAATTCGCTGCAGCATGGCTTCGCGCCGCACAGCAACGAGGAATACCTGACCGCCGTGTGCAATGCCGTCAAGCGCACCAAGGTGTCGGTCCTGCTGCTGCCCGGCCTCGGCACCATGCGCGAACTGCAGTCGGCCTACGACTGCGGCGCGCGCAGCGTGCACGTCGCCACCCACTGCACCGAAGCCGACACCTCGCCGCAGCACATCGCCTTCGCCCGCAAGCTGGGCATGGACAGCACCGGCTTCCTGATGATGGCGCACCTGAACACGCCGGAGGGCCTGGCCCAGCAAGGCAAGCTGATGGAATCCTACGGCGCGCAGACCGTGTACATCACCGATTCGGCCGGCTACATGCTGCCCGGCGATGTCAAGGCTCGCGTTTCCGCGCTGCGCGACGTACTGAAGCCGGAAACCGAGATCGGCTTCCACGGCCACCACAACATGGGCATGGGCATCGCCAACTCCATCGCCGCCATCGAGGCCGGCGCCAGCCGCATCGACGCCTCGGTCGGCGGGCTGGGCGCCGGGGCCGGCAACACGCCCCTCGAAGCCTTCGTCGCCGTCTGCGAACGCATGGGCATCGAAACCGGCTGCGACCTGTTCAAGCTGATGGACATGGCCGAGGATGTGATCTTCCCGATCATGGACCACATCGTCCGCGTAGACCGCTCGTCGCTGACCCTCGGTTTCGCCGGCGTCTATTCGACCTTCCTGCTCCACGCCAACCGGGCAGCTCAGCGCTTCGGCATCCCGGCCCGCGACATCCTGGTCGAACTCGGCCGCAAGAAGATGATCGGCGGCCAGGAGGACATGATCACCGACACCGCGATGACCATGGCCAAGGAACGCGGCCTGCTCAAGGACGCCGCGGCGGGAGGCACGCCATGAAGCCTTACGCCGAGCGCGTGGAATGCGCCATCCTGGTCGGCGCCACCGGGGCCTTCGGCAGTGCCATTGTTAAGCGCCTGCTTGATGCCGGGCTCGGCGTCGTTGCGGTAGCCCGTTCGGCCGACAGCTTGGCGACGCTGGCCGCCAGCCATCCCGGCGTGCGGGCCTGCGTGGCCAACATCGCCGACGACTCGGCCATCACCGCCATCGCCGCTGCTCTCGACAAGCCGGTACGCATAGTCGTGCACGGCCCCGGCGTGGCGGTGGCCGGCGGCATCCTGACCGCGCCGACCGGATCGATGGTCGATGCCGTCAACATCAAGATTGGCGGCCTGCTCCGCCTGGTGCGAGCCGCCGACGCCCATCTGGCGGCCGGTTCGCGCATCGTCGCCATCGGCGGCCACTACGGCCTGGAACCGACGGCCTATGCAGCAGCGGCCGGCGTCGCCAATGCCGCCATCCTCAATGTCGTCCGCCAACTCAGCATGGCCTACGGCCCACGCGGCATCACCGCCCACACCATCGTCCCCGGCCCGGCCGACACCGAACGCCTGCGCCGCGTCGCCGCCACCCGCGCCGAACAGCGCAATTGCAGCACGGAAGAAGTGCTCGCCGAGATGCGTGTCGAATCGTCGCTCGGCATCCTCAGCACCCCCGAGCAGATCGCCTGGGCCGTCACCCTGCTGCTCGCCCCGGAAGCCGACGCGATGACCGGCTCCAGCCTGATGCTCGACGCCGGCCGCCGGCGCGGCTTGCCTTAGGGAAAGGCCAAGATATCGGTCACCCGGCCAGCAAGCGTCACCCCAGCAGCAAGCGTCATCCCCGCGCAGGCGGGGATCCTGTTCGTTGAATTCGCTGGATTCCCGCTTTAGCCAAAATGACATTTCCGAACGATAAGGAGAAGAACATGCCCGTCGCCAACCTGCACGTCCTCGCCGGTCGCCCGCGCGAACACCTGAAAAGCTGGATACGCGAAACCTCCCAGGCCCTGTCCGACATCCTGGCCGCCCCCAAGGACCGCCTCGAAGTGTGGGTCACCGAAATCGACCCCGAGCTGTGGGGCATCAGCGGCAACCCGGCCAGCGAGGTGCTGGCGCATACGCCGCGGCGTGAAGCGGAAATGCCCTTCATCAAGATGATCCTGATGGAAGGCCGCCCGGTGGAGCAACTGCATCGCGTCATTGCCGAACTGACCGCCATCACCGCCCGCCTGCTCGACGCCAATGCGGAGCGCATCCGCGTCCATATCGAGCACGCCCATCCCGACCGTTGGGGCATCGGCGGCGTCCCGGCCAGTATCCGCCGCGCCACCGAACTGGCG
>DATGXM010000326.1:0-3147 GCA_035298985.1 Azonexus sp.
ATTCGAACTGGCCGATTTCGCTGAGCATGGCCTCGATGTCCTCGCGCTGCTGGACCAGCGCCACGCGGCGTTTTTCCATGATGCGCAGGCATTCGAGCAATTGGGGCGTCTCGTCCTCGGTCGATTCGTACATGCCGATCAGGTCCTTGATCTCGGCCAGCGACAGGCCGAGGCGCTTGCCGCGCAAGGCCATTTTCAGCCGCGCCCGGTCGCGGCGGGCAAAGACCCGCTTGTTGCCCTCGCGCTGCGGCGAAAGAATGCCCTGATCCTCCCAGAAGCGGATGGTCCGGGGCGTGATGCCGAATTCGCGGGCTAGGTCGGAAATGCCGAAGGTCGTCGCCGTCTGGCTCATTTTGTCTCCTGATGGTGCGGCAGAGTAAATCAGAAGCAGGGGCTTTTTTCAATCCGCTACCGTATGGTAAGTTGCCGTTTCATCATCCAAGAACAAATTATGCCCCTGCATTTTCCCCATTCCCATCCGCCGGCCCCTGGCGAGATGACAGAGCTGGTGCCCGGTATCTTCTGGCTGCGCATGCCCTTGCCCTTCCAGCTCGACCACATCAACCTGTGGCTGCTGCGTGATGGCGACGGCTGGGTCATCATCGATACCGGCTTCCCCGAGGACCACGTCAGGGAAACGTGGTCGGCCATCCTCGACAAACTGGACGGTCCAGTCAACAAGCTGATCGTGACCCACTTCCACCCCGACCACCTGGGCCTGGCGACCTGGCTGATGGAAAAGACCGGTGCTTCCTTATGGATGAGCAGTGGCGAATTCCTGACCGCCCATGTGGTGTGGAACGAGGTGGGCGGCCACGGGGCGCGTTTCATGGTCGAACAGTTCCGCCGGCACGGGCTGGATGCCGAACGCCTGGCCAAGTTCGAGAAGCGCGGTTCGGGCTACCGCAAGGCGGTTCCGGCCCTGCCCGATTACTACCACCGCCTGCTGGCCGGCGTTTCCGTCAGCATCGACGGTCGCCACTGGCAGGTGTTGATCGGCCATGGCCACGCTCCGGAACATGTCGCGCTTTACTGTGTCGAACTCGGCGTGTTAATTTCCGGAGACATGCTTTTGCCGAGAATTTCCACCAATATCAGCGTCTTTGCGGCAACGCCCGAAGCTGACGCGCTGCGCTGGTATCTGGATTCGCTGGACGTGATGGCGCGGGAAATTCCGGCAGAAACGCTCGTGCTGCCCTCGCACGGGCTTCCCTTCACCGGGGTGCAGGAGAGGGTCGGAGACTTGCATGCGCATCATGAGGAGCGACTGCAGGCTTTGGAAGCAAGTTGTCAACAAGCGCCAAAGAGCGCCGCAGAGTTGCTGGAGACATTGTTCAACCGACAACTCGATACACACCAAACCATGTTCGCGATGGGCGAGGCAATCGCTCATCTGAACTACCTTGAACAAGAGGGTCGGCTTTTGCGTCACTGCGATGCCGAAGGGGTGATTCGTTATACGCGGGCGGGACACAGAGCCGTCGCGCACTGACAGAGAGGGAGTTTGAAGATGTCGCAGCAAACCGCAGAGCAGGGCATCAATTTGCCCAATCCGGCCGAAATGGCCAAGACCTACGCCGAAGTCGCCCAGCGCGCCTCGCGCGTGATTACCCAGTTCATGGAAAAGAAGGCCAAGGAAGGTGTCGACGCCCCGGCCGACGAACTGGGCGTGGCCAAGGCCTTCATGGACCTGTCGGCCCGTCTGATGGCCAATCCGTACAAGATGGCCCAGACCCAGATGAACATGATGTGGGACTACTTCTCGCTGTGGCAGGGTTCCATGATGAAGATGATGGGCATGCCCGGCGCCGCCCCGGTCGCCGCCCCGAAGAAGGGCGACAACCGCTTCCGCGACGAGGATTGGGAACAGCATTTCCTGTTCGACTTCGTCAAGCAGTCCTACCTGATCGCCGCCCGCCACATCCATGACACCGTGGCCGGCACCGACGGCCTCGACGAAGCGACCCAGCAGAAGGTCAACTTCTTCACCCGCCAGTACATCGACGCCCTGTCGCCGTCCAACTTCGCGCTGACCAACCCGGAAGTGTTCCGCGAAACGGTCAAGTCGCATGGTCAGAACCTGATCAAGGGCCTCAACAACCTGTTGCACGACGTCGAATCCGGCGACGGCCAACTGCGCATCCGGATGACCGACACCTCGGCCTTCGAAATGGGCAAGAACGTCGCCACGACCCCGGGCAAGGTCGTTTTCCAGAACGAACTGTTCCAGCTCATCCAGTACGACCCGAAGACCCCGGACCAGTACAAGAAGCCCTTCCTGATCGTGCCGCCGTGGATCAACAAGTACTACATCCTCGACCTGCGCGAGAAGAACTCCATGGTCAACTGGGCGACCAGCCAGGGCCACACCACCTTCATCATGTCGTGGATCAACCCGGACGAGAAGCTGGCCCAGAAGTCCTTCGAGAACTACCTGCTCGAAGGCTCCCTGGAAGCCATCAACCAGGTCTGCGCCCACACCGGCGAAGACAGCGTCAACCTGGCCGGCTACTGCCTGGGCGGCACGCTGACCATGACCACGCTGGCCTACATGGCCGCCAAGAAGGACAAGCGCGCCAATTCCGCCACCTTCTTCACGACCATGCTCGACTTCTCCGAGCCGGGCGAACTGGGTGTCTTCCTCGATGAAGGTGCCGTCGCCGGCCTGGAAAAGAAGATGGCCGAACGCGGCTTCCTCGAAGGTTCGGAAATGGCCGGCACCTTCAACATGCTGCGCGCCAACGACCTGATCTGGTCCTTCGTGGTCAACAACTACCTGATGGGCAAGGACCCGTTCCCCTTCGACCTGCTCTACTGGAACTCCGACTCGACCCGCATGCCGGCCGCGATGCACAGCTTCTACCTGCGCAACATGTACCTCGGCAACAAGCTGAAGGATGCTGGAGGCATCACCCTGGGCGGCGTCAAGATCGACATCAGCAAGGTCAAGACCCCGTGCTACTTCATCTCCACCATCGAAGACCACATCGCGCCGTGGAAGAGCACCTACATGGGCGCCCGCCTGCCGTCCGGCAAGACCAAGTTCGTGCTAGGCGGCTCCGGCCACATTGCCGGCATCGTCAATCCGCCGGCTGCCAACAAGTACGGTTTCTGGACCAATGACGCCACCGACGGCAACCTGCCGGA
>DATGXM010000327.1:0-15306 GCA_035298985.1 Azonexus sp.
GCTTGATGCGGTCGACAAGGGCATCGCCGGCATCGATATCAACGCCGGCATCACGGTAGGAGAGGGAGGTATTCTGGGTCATGGTCGGTTCTGGGCCAGGCGCGGCGGGTGCCGCTTGAATAAAAAGGCAATTTTACCCGAAACCGGCGGCCGGCCCTAACCCGAAAGGAGCAAGGAAATCCGGCCGCGTCCCCGGTGCGGCCGGCCCGCCGGTGGCAGGCGGGCCGCTGACCGGTCAGAGCTTGAACTCGCCGACCGTCGCCTTCAGGTGCGCCGCCAGCTGTTCCAGATTGCCGGCGGCCAGCGAGACTTCCTTGATCACGGTGCTCGTCTCTTCGGTCATCTCGGCGATGCTCTCGACATTGCGCGCAATCAGGTGGCTGGCCGAGCTCTGCTCCTTGAGCGCCGACGAGATGTCGTCGATCGCCGCCAGGACCTTCTGCACGCCATCCTGGACTTTCTCCATCGACTCCCCGGTGACGCCGACCATCTGGACGCCTTCGCCGACCAGGGTACTGCCCTGCGCCATGCCGGCGACGGCATCGTCGGTGCCGCCCTGGACCGACTGGATCATCGCGGCGATCTCCTGGGTGGACAGGGTGGTCCGCTCGGCCAGCTTGCGCACCTCGTCGGCGACCACGGCGAAACCACGCCCCTGCTCGCCGGCCCGGGCGGCCTCGATAGCCGCATTGAGGGCGAGCAGGTTGGTCTGGTCGGCGATCTCCTTGATGACCATGACGATGTTGGAAATCTGATGCGACTTCTCGCCGAGCGAGGTGATGGCCTGGGACGAGGTGGCGACGGCCGTCGATATCTTGTCCATCTCGGCGATGACGCCCTGCACGGCCTGGGCGCCATCCTTGGCCAGCAGCCCGGTTTCCGAGGCATATTTCTGGGCACCGGCCGCATTCTCGGAAATCTGGCCGACGCACACCGTCATCTGCTCGATCGACGCCGCCACGGCCGCCGACGAATCGCTCTGCCGCTCCGAAGCCTGCTGCACCTTCTGCGACGACGCGGCCAGTTGGCGCGCCGATTGCGCCAGCTGGTCCGAGGTGGTCAGGATGCGCCCGATCATGCCCTTCAGGCTGCCCTGCATCTGCTTCGTCGTGTACAGCAGGCTGCTGCCGTCTCCATTACGGGTGACGATATTGCCAGAGAGATTGCCGCCGGCGATCTGGCGGATGATATCAATGACATAGGCCGGTTCGCCGCCCAGCTGGCTGAGCAGGCGACGAACGATCAAGCCGATGACGAAGAACAGCACCACCTGCAGGACACCCTGGCCGATCCACATCCCGGTATTGATCCGGCGAATGTTCGCCAGGTCCTCCTTGATGTTGATGGTGACGCTGGCCGCCCCGACCACGGTGCCTTCATCGACGCCATGGCACTCGAGACAGTTGATGCTGCGGAAATTCTTCCTGGCGATATAGGGCAACACCATGCGCAGCGAGGTTTCCTCGCCCTTGTCGATCACCAGGGACTCGGTGACGCCGCTGGCCAGCACCCGCTTGTCCATGTCGTCGACCGCGCGCTCCTGCGGCAGCCCGCCGTCGAATTCGTCGTCGATACCCTTGCCGCGGATCACCCGCATTTCCATGACGCTTTCCGACTTGCCCATCTTCTCGATGAACTGGGCGCGGCTCTTCTGGTTGCTGATGACCTCGTCGGCCCCCGCCTTGATGATCATCAGGGTATTGAGGCCATTGATGGTACCGTCGGCGACGGCCAGAGCCCGCTCCTTGGCGGCGGTCAGCAACTGATCCTCGAACAGGCGGAAGATCCACTGTTGGGCGGCAAGCAGCACTATGATCAGGAAGCCCTGGATCAACAGCTGGAGCTTCAATTGCAGCCCGACCCTGCCCCACCACGCTGAAATACCGTTCATGTCCATCTCCTCCGGGGTACTGTCATTATTAAATTTATGTTGGCTACGTCGTTCGTCGGGACCGGACCGCGACGTAATCGCAGCGATCTTCCCATGCGCCGAAGCTACCCGCAAGCACGGGAAAACCGCATATATACCAAGTAGATATCGTCGACCGCTCCGGCGCTGAGGTACCGGCAAAACCACGGCCCCGGCGCTTCGCGTCGCCTATCGTTTACCATCCCGACCATGAAGACACCCATCGTCGAACGCCTTTTCATCAGCCGCCAACCCGGCGGCACGCAGCAGGAATGCGAGCGCATCCAGGTCGAATGCGAGCACGGCATCGTCGGCGACCGCCATTTTGGGCGGAACGATTGGCCCGGCCAGAACCTGACGCTGGTCGAAGCCGAGGAAATCGAGCGTTTCTGTGCCGAATTCGGCCGCCCGACCGATCTGGCGATGACCCGGCGCAACCTGGTCACCCGTGGCGTGCGCCTCAATACGCTGGTCGGCCGGACATTCACGATAGGCAGCGTCACGCTACGCGGAATCGAAACCTGCGAACCGTGTTCCAGCCTGGGGCGCGCCCTGGCCGACGCAGCGCTGCCAGTCGCCGCGGTTGTGCGGCGGTGGACCGGCTGTGGCGGCCTGCGCGCAACGGTGATCCATGGCGGCGAAATCGCCGCTGGCGACACCCTGGTGGTCGCGACCTAGTCCGCCGGTAATATCGGCCCGCCTCCTGCTTCGTACGGCTATCGGTCCGGCGGTTTGGGCCCGCCGCACCTGAATCGGCAGAGCGGCCAGCGTCCCTCGGGAAAATTGC
The DNA here is from genome assembly GCA_035298985.1 of Azonexus sp. GTDB lineage: Bacteria > Pseudomonadota > Gammaproteobacteria > Burkholderiales > Rhodocyclaceae > Azonexus. Next base: position 2,697 of record DATGXM010000327.1, read on the forward strand.
CCGGTCCGCAGCGTGGACTTTGCTCATTCGGGCTGCCGTGCTGCCGGCTAACCTGTCCCGGTCGCCATTCCCCGAGACCGCCCGATGATTTCCACTCCCCCATTTCAGCGCCATGCCCTGGCCGCCGGCCTGTTCCTGGCGCTGCTTGCTGTCAATCCGGCAATGGCGGCCAGCCCCGGCAGCTTCTGCGGCGGGGCAGTCACGCCGGGCGAGCCCAACGATTTGGCTCATGTCGCCGGCGATCAGACCCTGGAATACGCGGTCGAGCAACCGGCCAGCATGGTGACCTGCGGCAAGGGCTACATGCTGGAAAAATGCGGCGACCACGAAAACGCCCTCAAGGTTTTCGACAAATGCATCGCCGCCGGCTACCCCGGCGCCATGATCTGGAAGGCGCTGCTGCTCGAAGAAGGGGCCGGCATTGCCCAGGACTCCGTGCAGGCGGCCGAACTGCTGCACCGGGCCGCGCTGAGCGACGATCCGGCCTATGCCGCGATCGGCAAGATGCACTACGCCACGGCGCTCCTTCTGGGGCGCGGCGTACCGAAGGACGAGGCCGCCGCACGGCAATGGTTCCAGGCTGCCGCCGCACAGGGCAGCGAGGAAGCCCGCGAATTCCTGAAGACCGGCTACCACACCGGCCACCGCGAACTGAACGGCATGGGCGCCGGCACCCCGACCGCCGCCGCGCTGGCCGGCCCACCGACCGGCGACAACGCCAGCCTGCCGCGGCCGCAACCGGCTGCCGGTGCCGCCGGCAAGGTTACGACGGCCATCCGCCTTGCCGATGCTGCCACCAACCCGCCCCCAGCACCGGCTCCCCTGACGACTCCCCTGATCTCCCCCCAACCGCTGGCCAGTCCGGCGCCGACCGAGACCGACATTCAGGGCCAGCGGCTGGAGCACCGCGCCGCCCTGCCGCCGCCGGCTGTTCCGGTGGCGTCACTCGGCGTCGGCCTGCTCCTGTTCGCCAGCTTTGCCGCCGGCATCCTGCGCCAGCGGCGCCGCGCCCGCTCGGGCCAAGTCTGCCTGTCGTTCCGCTGAGCCCAATGCCTATTCGTCATTCCCGCACAGGCAGGCACCCAGCAAGCTAAACCATGGATTCCCGCCGACGACCGAAGGAAGTCCCTGCGGGACGCGGGAATGACGATCAACAGAGCCGCATTGGCCCCATTGCCCTTTTCTTTCTTACCAGCCAACAACCATGACCCCCACCTTCGCCCCGCCCCTCGGCCATTCGCTGGACAGCCTGATGTACGGCCTCAGCCAGCTGTTCCTGATGCCCGTCATGCTCGCCATCGCGGTGCTTTTCCTCTACGCCTTCTACGCCCTCGGCGCCTTCAGCTGGCAGGCCGTGCAGCGCCGGCGGGGGCAGCCGGAAGCCTTCGAACTGCTCGCCCTGCAGCGCGCCGCGCCGCATCTGAGCAGCGCCGACCTGGAAGCGGAGGCGGTGACCCGGCTGGAAGTGGTGCGCATCGTCACCCGGGTCGCCCCCATGCTCGGCCTGGTCGCCACCATGATCCCAATGGGGCCGGCCCTCAAGGCCCTCGGCGACGGCCAGTTGAGCGACATCGCCAACAGCCTGATGCAGGCCTTCTCGGCGGTCATCCTGGCGCTCATCGCCTCGGCCATCACCTACGCCATCGCCCACGTCCGCCGCCGCTGGTACGCCAGCGACCTGATGCTGGCCGAGCAGGATGCCGGAGTCCAGCCATGAGGCTCAAGCTGCACGACGATTCCGAGGCCGACGACCCGATCTTGTCGGTGGTCAATCTGATCGACGTTTTCCTGGTCATCATCGCCGCCCTGCTGCTGAGCACCGCCAACAATCCGCTCAATCCCTACACCCGCGACAAGATCACGCTGATCCGCAACGCCGGTCAACCGAATATGGAAATCGTCACCAAGGAGGGGCAGACCATCCAGCGCTTCCAGGCGGCGGGCGCCGCCGGCCAGGGCAAGGGCGTCAAGGCCGGGGTCGCCTACCGGATGGCGGACGGCTCGCTGGTTTACGTCCCGGAATAGCCGCCCGCCAGCCCGAACCACACGTCGGGCAATATTCCCGGCGGTTTTGCGGCATGCTTCGTACCTTTCGACAGTTGCCCCGCTTCGCCCATGCTCGCCGCCCCTTACCAGCGCCCCCTCGACCTCAAGCGCCATCTCCTCGTCCGGGTCGGCCTTTTCGCCCTGTTCGTGCTCTGCCTGGGCGCTGCCGTGACGCTGCTGGAAACCCGTTACCGGGTGCGCGAAGACATCCAGCGCACCGGTTTCACCATCCGCCAGCTGATCACCGACGAAATCCGGCACAACAGCCTGTCCTACAACCGGACCCTGGGCGACATCGGGCTCGGCCTCGACCTCGTGAAGCCCATCGGCCAGCAGCTCAATTTCTGCATCGGGCTCACCGACATCTACGACCATGCCGTCGACCGCCAATGCTTCGCCCGGGCAACCGCAGTACCGCAAGTGCTGCAGGATGTCATGCGCTGGGTGATCGGCAGCGATGCGGTGTATTACGGCAGCGTCGGCCAATATCCCGGCATCACGGCCGGCGAGCTGATGGTGACGCCCAATTACGGCAGCGAAGTGCTGGAACTGGCCAAAAAGCTGGGCAACCTGCTGGCGGTCAGCGTCCTGATCCTGTTCCTCAGCTTTTTCGTCTATCGCCCGGTGCGCAACGCCCTGGCGCCGTCGGCCGCCATCCTGAACACCCTGAGCCGCATGGAGCAAGGCGACCTCGCCGCCCGCATGCCGGCTTTCGCGCTGATCGAGCTGAACCATATCGGCCAGGGCTTCAACCACCTGGCCGACCGCCTGGAAGGCACCATTCGCAGCCAGCAGCGCCTTGCCCACCGGCTGTTGTCGGCGCGCGAGGAGGAGCGCCAGCACCTGGCGCGCGAACTGCACGACGAATTCGGCCAGTACCTCGCCTCGCTGAGCGCCGAGGCGGCCTTTGCCCGCGAGCTGGCCGACGAAGGGGTGCCGGAACTGCGCCCCTGCGCCGACTCCATCGGCAAGACCACCGAGCACATGATGGAAGTCCTGCAGCAGATCCTGCACCGCCTGCGCCCGATCGGCCTCGAGGAATTCGGACTCGGCCCCAGCCTGCAGGAGCTGATCGCCGGCTGGAACCGGCGCAGCCGCGACACCCGCTTCACCTACACCGCCGACACCGACCTCGACGGCCTGCCCGACGACATCAACGTCAGCGTCTATCGCATCATCCAGGAGGCTGTCACCAATGCCGTCCGCCACGGCCAGCCCGGCCACGTCGCGGTCACCCTGCAACGCGGGCCGGCCGATCTCGCGCTGGAAATCCGCGACGACGGCCAGGGCAGCCCGCCGCCGGACAGCGCTGCCGGCAAGCCAGGCGGCTTCGGCCGCCTGGGCATGGAGGAACGGGTGCTGGCGCTGGGCGGCAGCCTCGATATCCGCCCGGCACCGGGGCGGGGCACGCTGGTCAGCGTCCGTTTCCCGCTGCCCGGACTGGGCGCCGCCAGCGAAGGAGCACAGCCATGATCCGCATCCTGCTGGTCGATGACCACGCCGTCGTCCGCGAAGGCTATCGCCGCCTGCTCGAACGGCGCGCCGACCTGCACATCGAGGCCGAAGCCTCGTCGGCCGAGGAGGCCCTGCAACGGCTGCGCGAAATCGAGACCGACCTGATCATCCTCGATCTGTCGCTGCCCAACATGGGCGGCATCGAACTGACCCGGCGCATCCTGCAGCGCCAGCCCGACGCCCGTATCCTCGCCTTCAGCATGCACCGCGACCCGCTGTTCGCCGCCCAGGCCATCCGCGCCGGCGCCCTCGGCTACGTGACCAAGAGCAGCGGCACGGAAGTGCTGATCCAGGCCGTGTACAAGGTGGCGCGCCGGGAAAAGGTGCTGAGCCCGGACATCGCGCCGGAAATGGCCTTGAGCCTGCTGCAGGGCGAAAGCAACCCGGTCGAGGAACTCAGCCCGCGTGAATTCGAAATTCTGCGCCTGCTGCTGGACGGCCTCGGCGTCGAGGAAATCGGCAACATCCTCAACATCAGCCCGAAGACCGTGCAGAACGGCCACTACCAGATCAAGGCCAAGCTCGGCGTCAGAACCGACATCGAACTGGCCCGCCTGGCGATGAAGCTGAAGCTGATCGACTAGCGCCGTTTCGGTGCTGGCAGCAGGGTTTGCACGCCCGGCTCCCCACCCATGGAATGACGGGCATTTTGCCCTGTGCCGCGCTTGAGGCCGATGCAAAAATCATTTTTGCAGCAACCCTCAATCCTCCAAGGAGCAACCCATGCACACCAAGCAAGCCATCACCAAAAAACTGAACGTACCGGCCGACAAAGCCTGGCAGGCCATCCGCAACATCGGCCGGCTCGACGTCTGGTTTCCCATCATCAACACCTGCCACGTCGACGGCCAGGGCGTCGGCGCGCACCGCCGCATGACGCTGGAAGGTGGCAAGATCACCGACCTGATCGAAGAAGTCAGCGACGCCGACCAGCGCCTGGTCTATCTGCGCACCGAGTCGCCGTTTCCGGTGACGCATTATCGCGGCACCGTGGAAGTTTTCGACTCCTACGATGCGCAGGCCGTCGTCACCTGGACCATCGATTTCGAGTCCTCCCCCGAAGACAGCGCAGCCCTGGCCGATCTGGTCAAGACGGCGATTTCCGACGGTATCGACGGCATGGAGAAGGACCTGCTGGCCAATTAATCCGCGACGCCGGGAAACTTTCCCGGCTATGCCCTTGCGGCGACCGGAAAGCCAGCAGCAAGCTAACAAGCCCGCCGAGGCTCATAAAATGAGCGCTTGACTTAGAGTGCACTCAAACTTCTAGAGTCCTTCTCCATGGATTCCTTCCTGACCATCAATGAAGTGGCCTTGCGTACCGGCCTTACCGCCCACACGCTGCGCTACTACGAACGCATCGGACTGATCGCGCCGGTGGCCCGCGCCACTGGCGGACAACGACGTTATCGCAGCGCCGATCTGGAATGGATTGGATTCCTGATGCGCCTGCGCGCTACCGGCATGTCGATCTCCGGCATGCAGGAATTCGCCAGGCTACGTAGCGAGGGGGATGTCACGACGGGTGCTCGGCGGGCGATGCTCGACGGGCATCTGGACAAGCTGCTTGCCCAGATCGAAACCCTGCAGCAATCCGCCCAGGTGCTACAGGCAAAGATCAGGCATTACCGGCAGGTCGAAGACTCCCTTTCGCATGACCAGCCAGCAGAAGGGAAAGCGCATGTCGCAAGAACGTTACGCCAGAGGGCTCGCCAAACTTGAAGAAATCGATGGCGAGGCCGGTACCCGTGTCATCGACAGCCTGCACGATATCGCCCCCGATTTCGCGCGCTACCTGATCGAATTCCCGTTCGGGGACATCTACTCCCGCCCCGGCCTCGATCTCCGTTCGCGCGAAATCGCCGTAGTCGCGGCATTGACCGCCATGGGCAATGCCACACCGCAACTGAAGGTCCATATCGGCGGCGCGCTGAATGTCGGCGTCACGCGGGATGAGATCGTCGAGGTCATCATGCAGATGGCCGTCTATGCCGGGTTTCCCGCCGCTCTGAACGGGCTGTTCGCGGCACGGGAAGTCTTTGCTGCACGCGCCGAGGAACAGCCGGACTAACCTCGCCCCAGCTGCATTGCCCAGCACATCTCCAGGCGCCCTGAAGGTGCCGCGAACGTTACGGCTTGCCGGCAGTTCGATCAGGGCCAGCCACGGCTGACCCCGACTCCATCAAGCGCCCTGGACCTTGGGCACCAGCACCTTGCCTTTCTTTTCGTAGAGCATGACCGGCACGCAGCGTTGTGCGTCGTGATAGACGCCGACGCAGTCCAGGCACTGGAAGCAGGCGTCGTAGCGGATTTCGCCGCTCGGCTCGATGGCCGCGTAGTTGCAGACCACCTTGCAACGCTGGCAGGGTTTCCCGCATTCGATGCGCCGGGTCAGCCAGTCCAGGCGGCGCAGTTTGCCGCCGAGCGACATCACGGCGCCCAAGGGGCAGAGGAAGCGGCAGAAGAATTTGTAGTAGAAGGCACCGGCCGCCAGCAACAGCAGGGCGTAGACGACGTAGGGCCAGCCGCGGTTGAAGGCGACGGTGATGCTGGTCTTGAAGGGTTCGACTTCATTCAGGCTGACGCCCAGTTCCGGCGCGAAAAACGCGGCGAGGAGCAGCACCGCTAGCACCACATAGCGACCCCATTCGAGTTGCCGGGCCAGCTTCGACGGGATGTTCAACTGCGCGAAACGCAGTTTGCGCGCGACCAGGCCGACAAATTCCTGCAGCGCGCCGAACGGACATAGCCAGCCGCAGAAGGTGCCGCGCCCCCAGACGATGAAGCTGATTAGCGTAAAGCCGATCAGCAGCAGGGAGACCGGGTCGTACAGATAGGCGCTGAAGCCCAATCCCGATTTCAGGGTCTTGACCGCCCCGGTGATCTGCACGATGGACAACTGGCCCTGGGCGTACCAGCCGAGATAGCCCAGCGTATAGGCCAGAAAAGCCAGCCGGAAATTGCTCAGGCGGCGCGGATTGACCGATATCCAGCGCGGCCTGGCCAACACCACGCCGAGGATCAGCAACGACAGGCCGATCACGACCAGGTCAGCCCAACGGCTTTTCCAGGCCAGCAGCCATTCCGGGAGCGGCGCCGGCGGGTAGACGAACAGTTGGCTCGGCGGCTGGTAGGCCAGCCTGACCTGCTGGTGGGTCAGGGTCGGCAGGACCATCCCCTTGGCCCGGGTCACGGTCAGGACGATATCCAGCGCCTGGGCCGGATCGATATTGGCATCGGCCGCCACGCCGAACAGGCGCGATGAATTCAGTTCCGGTGCCCCGGCGATGCCGACCGGATCGAAGCCCTGGTCGCGGAAGTCGAGGAAACCGCCGTCCTGCGCCATGGCGACGCGGGGCGACTGAGTGCCCGGCGTGAAATCGTCGTCGACAATCCGGAAACGGCCGGCCGACGCGATCCACCACAGGTGCCGGTTGTCGAAATTGCGCTCCATGACCACCTTGTACTGCTCGTCCCCGAGGATGGCGCGCCCGATGGTCGGCGCATTGAGGTAGGCCACATAGAGATCGACGTAGAGTTCGTCGGGATGAGCCAGGGCATCTTCGTCGACGTTGGCGCCGTCGGTGCCGGCAAACAGCTTTTCGACATCCCGGTTGCTCAGGCGCAGCCGGCCGATCATGCCGCGCTCCAGCATCTGCGCAAAGCTCGGCCGCTCCAGGACTTCGGCTACCGGCTTGCCGGGCGGGCCGCGTTTGCTACGGTCGGCGAAACCCAGCCGGGCACGGGCGACGTCCAGGGCCGAGGTCAGCACCGTCTGGTGAATGATGCGCACCGAGGTGGTGGCCTTGGAAATGCCGTCCAGCGTGGCATGCGTGCCGCGGTTGGCGCTCATACCGGTATGGTTGCGCGCCGCATCCAAGGCAATGACGAAGGGCTGGTTGATGCTCTTGCCGGCGTATTGCGCGATGAATTCCCGGAGCGGCGTATCGCCCAGCCCGCCGAGATCGCGGAAGGTAAACACCGGCTCGCGCTGCTGCAGGACTTCCACCCCCATGAAATTGCCCTTGCGGTCGATGGTGATCAGGAAATTCATCGGCGAACCTTCGAATCCGGGCAGCGGCGCGATATCGATCGATTCGAAGGCGTAGGCCACCGGCCCGACTTCCTTTTCCAGCGAACTGGTCACGGGCCAGGCCGGAATGTCGGTGAGCTTTTCCTCGACTTGATAGGGCACGCCGAAACGGCGCTGAATCTCGTCCCGGCTCAGTGTGCCGGCCTGCGCGGCGTGCGTGGCAAGCAATTCCAGGGCGAGGAGCAGAAGGCAGCGAAAGAGTGGCCGATTGACCCATGAAGACGGGGCAAAAGAGCAAGGCGGCATGGTGATCTCCAGAGTTATCCCGCCAGGCGGGTCGTCGAGCCATGGTCGCATTGCGCCTGTGCCGCCCCTAGGGGCGCTTGCACGCCTTTCTCCGGGCAAAATGCACGCCGGGCGTCGCGATTTTCTGGAGGGAGAAGGCCGCGCACCATTCCTGGGCCGTCTCTTGACGCGCTCTGCTAAAATCGCGGGTCCGAATTTTTGGCACCGGGCCGGTGCCTGTCCCGTGGAGAAAGCGCAATGTACCAGTCCCCCCTGCTTCAGGACCTGCACGACCGTGGCCTGATCGCCCAGTTGACCGATGCCGAGACGCTCGACCAACTGCTGGGCAAGGAAGCGGTAACGCTGTATTGCGGCTTCGACCCGACGGCGGACAGCCTGCACCTCGGCCACCTGGTGCCGGTGCTCATCCTCAAGCGCTTCCAGGAAGCCGGCCACAAGCCCATCGCGCTGGTCGGCGGCGCCACCGGCATGATCGGCGACCCGAGCTTCAAGGCCACCGAGCGCAAGCTGAACACGCCGGACGTGATCGCCACCTGGGTGGACAAGATCCGCGGCCAGGTCGAGCCTTTCCTCCAATTCGACGGCGCCAACCCGGCCATCATGGCCAACAACTACGACTGGTTCGGCGGCATGAACTGCCTCGAATTCATGCGCGACATCGGCAAGCACTTCTCGGTCAATGCCATGATCAAGAAGGAGTCGGTGCAGCAACGCCTGGTGCGCGAGGACCAGGGCATTTCCTACACCGAGTTCTCCTACAGCCTGCTCCAGGGCTACGACTTCGCCGAACTCTACAAGCGCCACAGCTGCGTGCTGCAGGTCGGCGGCTCCGACCAGTGGGGCAACATCGTCGCCGGCACCGACCTGACGCGCCGGATGCACCACCACCAAGTGTACGGCATGACCGTGCCGCTGATCACCAAAGCCGACGGCACCAAGTTCGGCAAGACCGAATCGGGCGCCGTCTGGCTCGACCCGAAGAAGACCTCGCCGTACGCCTTCTACCAGTTCTGGCTGAACACCTCGGACGCCGACGTCTACAAGTTCCTCAAGTTCTTCACCTTCCTGCCGCTGACGCGCATCGCCGAAATCGAAGCCACCGACAAGGCCAGCGGCACCAAGCCGGAAGCCCAGCGCATCCTGGCCGAGGAAGCCACCCGCCTGGTGCATGGCGAAGTTGCGTTGATGGCCGCCCGGCGCATCACCGAAGCCCTGTTCTCCGGCCAACTGCGCGACCTGACCGAAAACGACCTCGAACAACTGGCCCAGGACGGCATGCCCGGCGTGCAACTCGATGCGGCCAACAGCAGCCTGATCGACGCGCTGGTCGCCGCCAACCTGGCCAAGTCGAAATCGGAAGCCCGCACCTTCATCCAGGGCGGCAGCGTCGCCATCAACGGCGCCAAGGCCGACGCCATCGATCACCAGATCACCGGCGACGAACGCCTCTACGGCCGCTTCACCATCCTGCGCCGCGGCAAGAAGAACTACGGCCTGGTCAGCTGGCAGTAAGACCCGAACTCAGCTGCCAAACAAAAACCCCGGCTTCTGCCGTAATGCACTTCAGTCAAGAGGGAAAATCTTTGAGTTTGTCGTTCCCGCGCAGGCGGGAACCCAGAGGTTTCAACGCCCTGGATTCCCGCCTGCGTGGGAATGACGCTTAACTGAACGGTATTACGGCTTCAACCAAGGTTTATTTGCGGGCGCTGGCGGCTCAGTGACAGACTGTCCTGGGCTGCTCCGACGCCTCCACGACACGGACCTCGCTGGTCGGATAGAGCTCGTGGGCGAGATCGATCCATTCCTCGACCAGCTCGCCTTTTTCCTTCACGCCATCCACCAGCTGGAACCAGCTGCCATTGGAACTTCTGACTTCGATCGCTACAGACATCTCCAACCCTGCCTTTCGAATTATTGGTATGTCGGTCACCTTAGCAAAACCCGCCAAAACCTTCCGTGAGAAAAGTCACGCGGGAAATTTCAGGGGCGCACAACGCGCCGTAAACGTCACCGCAAAAATCACTAGACGACCGGTCTAATTTACCCTAGACTGCTTCCATGAACGCACGTCACGATACCCGTCAGCACATCCTCGAAACCGGCCACCGCATTATCGCGGGCAAGGGATTCGCGAGCGTCGGATTGACTGAAATCCTGACCACGGCTGGCGTGCCCAAGGGTTCCTTCTACCACTACTTCGAGTCCAAGGAGCAGTACGGGCAGGCCCTGTTGCAGGAGTATTTCGACCATTACCTGGCCGATCTCGACGAGCTGTTCGGCACCGAAGCGGTTTCCGGACACGAGCGCCTGATGCGCTACTGGCAGCGCTGGCTAAGCAAGCAGCAGGACGCCTGCGCCGAACAGAAATGCCTGGTGGTCAAGCTGGCCGGCGAAGTGGCCGACCTGTCAGACGCCATGCGCATCACGCTACGCGACGGCACCGACCAGATCGTGCAGCGCATCGCCCGTGTCATCGAGGCCGGCATCGCCGATGGCTCGGTGGCTCCGCTGGAAGCGCAACCGACCGCGCTGACGCTGTACCAGATGTGGCTGGGTGCCAGCCTGCTCGGCAAATTGCACCGCGACACCGTGGCCGTGGAGAACGCCATGGCCTTCACCCGCAAACTGTTGTCCCCCTGACCGCCCCAACCCCAACGGCGGCCGCCGACGCAGCGGCCATTTTTTGACCCCAACGACTAGACGACCGGTCTAATCAAGCCCCTCAAGTCTCAATACCCACCAAGGAGAAGCGCATGAATACCCTGTTCGATCCGATCAAGATAGGCGACATCACCCTGGCCAACCGCATCGTCATGGCCCCGCTGACGCGCAATCGCGCCATCGAAGGCAACAAGCCCGGCCCGCTCACCGTCGAGTACTACCGCCAGCGCGCCAGCGCGGGCCTGATCGTCGCCGAAGCCAGCCCGATCAGCCCCACCGCCCAGGGCTACCTCGACACCCCGGGCATCTGGTCGACCGAGCAGGTCACCGCCTGGCAGGCAGTGACCCAGGCTGTCCATGCCGAAGGCGGCAAGATCGTGCTGCAACTGTGGCACGTCGGCCGCATCTCGCATGTCTCGCTGCTGCCGGCCGGCGAAGTGCCGGTGTCGTCCACCGACAAGGCCGCCGATGCCTCGACCTTCACCAGCGAAGGCTTCATCCCGGTTTCCAAGCCCCGCGCCCTGCGCGACGATGAAATCCCGGCGCTGATCGACGATTACCGCCGTGCCGCCCGCAACGCCATCGCCGCCGGCTTCGACGGGGTGGAAATCCACGCCGCCAACACCTACCTGATCGAGCAATTCCTGCGCGACAGCGTCAATAAGCGCAGCGGCCCGTACGGTGGCAGCATCGAGAACCGCGCTCGCCTGCTGCTCGAAGTCACCCACGCCGTCATCGCCGAAATCGGCGCCGGCCGCACCGGTATCCGTCTCAGCCCGCTGACCACCTTCACCGCGCCGCGCGACAGCAACCCGCAGGCCACCTACGGCTACGTCGTCGATCAGCTGGCCCCGCTCGGCCTCGCCTACCTGCACATGATCGAAGGCGAAACCGGCGGTGCCCGCGAGCCGGAAGGTGCTCCGACCTTCGACTACGCCGCGCTGCGCAGCCGCTTCCCCGGCGCCTGGATGGTCAATAACGGCTACACCAGGGAACTGGGCAAGCAAGCGGTCAGCGACCGCCTGGCCGACCTCGTCGCCTACGGCCGCCCGTTCATCAGCAATCCCGACCTCGTCCGCCGCCTGCGCGACGGTGCGCCGTGGAACGAACTGCGCGCTGACAAGCTCTATGGTGGTGGCGCCGAGGGTTACACCGACTACCCGACCCTGGCTGCCTAAAAACAAAAACCCCAACCCCAGGCCACGACTTGGGAAACGCTGTAGATGTCCGTCATCCCCGCGAAAGCGGGGATCCAGTTGGTTAGTTTTCCTGGATTCCCGCAGCCGCGGGAATGACAACAGCCTTTCCCAAGCATCGTGGCCAAACAGAGAACAACATGAACGCCTACCGCCGCTGGTTGCCGGCCATCGCCCTCGCCGTCCTGTCCCTGACCTGGGGCTACACCTGGGTGCTCGCCAAGCAGGGCTTGGCCTACGCGCCGCCCTTCACCTTCGCCGCCGAACGCTGCGTCGGTGGTGCCCTGTCCCTGCTCGTCGCCCTCAAGCTGACCGGCCGCCGGCTGACCATGGTTGCCCCGGTCCAGACCATCGGTATCGGCCTGACCCAGGTCGCCGGCTTCATGTTCTTCCAGACCTGGGCGCTGGTCGAAGGCGGCCCGGGCAAGACCGCCGTGCTCATCTTCACCATGCCGATCTGGACCCTGCTGCTGGCCTGGCCGCTGCTCGGCGAACGGGTGCGCGGCAAACAATGGCTGGCCGCGGCCAGCACGCTGACCGGCCTGCTGCTCATCATCGAGCCGTGGGACATGCACGCCAGCCTGTTCAGCAAGTTCCTCGGCCTGATGGCCGCCCTGTGCTGGGCCAGCGGCACCATCCTGATCAAGCGCCTGCGCGCCGTGACGCCGGTCGACCTGCTGACGTTGACCGCCTGGCAGATGATCCTCGGCGCCGTGCCGCTGATCCTGATCGCCCTCGTCGTGCCCGAGCCGGCTACGAACTGGACGCCAGCCTACGCCGGCATCCTGCTCTTCATGTCGGTGGCCAGCACGGCGATGTGCTGGTGGCTGTGGATCTACATCCTCGACCGGGT
>DATGXM010000328.1:0-1655 GCA_035298985.1 Azonexus sp.
ACAGGAAGGCATCGCTGGCGCGTCCGAGGCGGTCGAGACCGAGATCGGTCGCCGCAGCCAGGAAGGTGGGGAAATCAGCCGGTCTGCCGGCGGCCCAAGCGAGCAGTTCGTCCTTGCTGGCCAGTTGGCTTACGGCGGCAAGAGCATCGCCGAACAAGCGCTTTTCGAGGAAGCCGCGGAACTCCCGCAACTGGGCGAGCAGGCGGATGCGTTCGCCGGCCGTGATGGCGCGGGTGCTGCCGCCGGGCTGGATGGCCAGCGTATGCGGCCAGCGGCCCGCCAGAAAACCCATCAGCTTGAGGAAGCCGGCGCGCGCCGGCAGCATGTCGGCCGCCGCTTCGCCCTGCACCGCCGTGAAGCGCTGCGCCATGGCAGCGTGCCAAGGCCGGCCGGCATAGGCCGGACGGGCGAAATCCGGCATGAAGAACAGGTAGAAGTGGGTCAGGTGATCGGCCAGGTTTTCGGTGGCCTGGATCAACTGGCGGGCGAGCAGGCCGTTCGGCGTCGGCACGATACCCATGGCGTCGGCCAGCGCCGAAGCAGCGGCGGCCGACTGGGCGACCGAACAGATGCCGCAGATGCGCGGCACGATGGCCAGCGCATCGAGCGGTGCACGGCCGATCATGATCTGCTCGAAACCGCGGAACAACGGCGAATTGACATAGGCGGCCTGCACGCGGCCGTCGGCCAGATCGAGGCTGACCTCGAGATCGCCTTCGACGCGGTTGAAGGGGCCGACGACGATGCGCGTCACTTGCCGCCGCCCTTCTTGCGGATGGCCGGCAGGATGACCGGGTGGTCGACCACCGCGTTGTTACGCACCCGCTTCGGCGTCGCCGACTTGGACAGCGCGGCCAGTGCGACGAACCAGGCTTTCGGCATGTCGGTCGGCAGGCCGATCGGGATGCCGGCCAGCTTGGGCGTTTCCTGGAAGGCATGGCCGGGCGACTCGAATCCCGGTTCGGTGCACGCGATGCAGGCGAAACCGCCGCGCAGGCAGGAGCCGGCACCGTTCCAGGGGCGGATATTGCAGTCGGCATGCGCCTGCGTACCCTTGCAACCGAGGTTTTCCATCAGGCAGCCGAGGTCGGACTGCTTTTCGGCGCTGGCCTTGAATTCGTAATATTCGTTGCGGGCGCAGCCGTGATGCACCAGCCCACCGGCGTAGAGCAGCGGCCGCCCGAATTCGTCGAGATCGCCCGGCTGCAGGCCTTCCAGGGCGGCCTTCTCCAGCGTATCGACTACCCAGCCCGGATGCGTCGGGCAGCCGGCAATATTGACCACCGGCAAGCCTTCCGGCGTGCGGAAGCCGGCGCCGAGCAGGCCGCCCGGCGTCTGTTCGTCGAACTGCAAACCGCAGGCTTCCAGCGGATTGCCCGGCGTATTGGCCGAAAAGCCGCCATAGGCCGTGCACGAACCGATGGCGAACACCCATTTCGCCCGCTTCGCCAGGCGCTCGACCCATTCGGTCAGCGGCCGGCCACTGCCGGCCATCAGGTGAAATTTGCCGGTGCCGTTCGGGCCGCGCAGCATGGCGCCCTCGACGCACAGCGCATCGAAGGCCAGGTGGCCCTCGGCGCAATCTTCGAGGATGGCCAGCGCCTCGGCGCCGCTCTCCACCGACAGGCCGGGATGCCACAGGAATTCGATGCCGG
>DATGXM010000329.1:0-4831 GCA_035298985.1 Azonexus sp.
CCAAGTTCCTCCTGCCGTCCCGCTCTCATGAGGCGCACGTGTCCGATACCATCAGCATTGAAGACGAGCTTAAGCAGTCCTACCTGGAATATTCCATGTCCGTCATCGTGGGCCGGGCCATCCCGGACGTGCGTGACGGCCTGAAGCCCGTGCATCGGCGCATCGTCTATGCCATGTACGAAGAGGGCCGTACCCACGACAAGAAGTACGTCAAGTCGGCCAATATCGTCGGCGACGTGATGGGCCGCTACCACCCGCACGGCGACACGGCCGTCTACGACACCATCGTCCGCATGGCGCAGGATTTTTCGCTGCGCTACATGCTGGTCGACGGCCAGGGCAACTTCGGTTCGGTCGACGGCGACAACGCGGCCGCCATGCGTTATACGGAAGTGCGCATGGCCAAGATCGGCCATCAGCTGCTGGAAGACCTGGACAAGGAAACCGTCGATTTCGGGCCGAACTACGACGGTTCCGAAAGCGAACCGCTGGTCATGCCGGCGCGTATCCCGAACCTGCTGATCAACGGCTCGTCCGGCATCGCGGTCGGTATGGCGACCAATATCCCGCCGCACAACCTGAACGAAGTCATCGCCGGCTGCCTGGCGCTGCTGGAAAACCCGGCCATCAGCATCGAAGACCTGATCCGTTTCATCCCGGCGCCGGATTTCCCGACCGCCGGCCTGATCTACGGCGTGATGGGCGTGCGCGAAGGCTACATGACCGGTCGCGGCCGCGTCGTGATGCGCGCCCGCACCCATTTCGAGGATATTGGCAAGGGCGACCGCCAGGCGCTGATCGTCGACGAAATCCCGTATCAGGTGAACAAGAAATCGCTGATCGAGAAGATTGCCGAGCTGGTCAACGAAAAGAAGATCGAAGGCATCTCGGACATACGCGACGAGTCCGACAAGTCGGGCATGCGCATCGTCATCGAACTGAAGCGCGGCGAAGTCGGCGAGGTCATCCTCAACAACCTGTACAAGCAGACCCAGCTGCAGGACACCTTCGGCATGAACATGGTGGCGCTGGTCGACGGCCAGCCGCGCCTGCTCAACCTGAAGCAGATGCTCGAGTGCTTCCTGTCGCACCGCCGCGAAGTGGTGACCCGGCGCACCGTCTATGAACTGCGCAAGGCGCGCGAACGCGGCCACATCCTCGAAGGCCTGGCCGTCGCGCTGTCCAATGTCGATGAAATCATCGCCCTGATCAAGGCGGCGCCGACGCCGCCGGACGCCAAGCGCGGCCTGATGGAGCGTACCTGGCGCAGCCCGGTGGTCGAGGAAATGCTGGTGCGCGCTGCCTCCGACGCCTCGCGTCCGGAAGGTCTGGCCCCCGAGTTCGGCCTGTCGGAACAGGGCTACCGGCTGTCCGACGCCCAGGCACAAGCCATCCTCGAACTACGTCTGCAACGCCTGACCGGCCTCGAGCAGGACAAGATCGTCGGCGAGTACCGCGATGTGATGGCCAAGATCCTCGATCTGCTCGATATCCTGGCCAAGCCGGCCCGTATTACCGAAATCATCGTCGGCGAACTGACCGCCATCCGCGAGCAGTTCGGCGACGAGCGCCGTTCCGAAATCGTGCTGCACACGCAGGAACTGGGTATCGAAGACTTCATCACGCCGATGGACATGGTCGTCACCCTGTCGCACGGCGGCTACGTCAAGGCGCAACCGCTGGCCGACTACCGTGCCCAGCGCCGCGGCGGCCGCGGCAAGCAGGCGGCGGCGATCAAGGACGAGGATTTCGTCGATCACCTGTTCGTCGCCAATACGCACGACTACATCCTGTGCTTCTCGAACCGCGGCCGCTGCTACTGGCTGAAGGTCTACGAAGCGCCGCAGGGTAGCCGCAACAGCCGCGGCAAGCCGATCGTCAATCTCTTCCCGCTGGAAGAGGGCGAGCGCATCAATGCCGTGCTGCCGGTCAAGGAATTCGCCGACGACAAATTCATCTTCATGGCCACCCGCGATGGCACGGTCAAGAAGACGCCGTTGTCCGACTTCTCCAACCCGCGCAAGGCCGGGATCATTGCGGTCGATCTGCTCGATGACGACTACCTGATCGGCGTCGAGTTGACCACCGGCCAGAGCGACATCGTGCTGGTGTCCGACGCCGGCAAGGCGGTGTGGTTCGACGAGGAAGACGTCCGCCCGATGGGCCGCGGCGCCCGCGGCGTGCGCGGCATGAAGCTGCAGGAAGGACAGACCGTCATTTCGCTGCTCGTCGCCGAGAGCGATCAGCAGACCGTTCTGGTCGCCACCGAGAACGGCTTCGGCAAGCGCACCGTGCTCGCCGACTTCCGCCATTCCGGCCGCGGCACGCAGGGCGTCAAGGCGATTGCCGACAGCGAGCGCAACGGCGTGGTCATCGGCGCCAAGCTGGTCAATGACGAAGACGAAGTCATGCTGATTACCACCGGCGGCGTGCTGATCCGCACCCGGGTCGCGGAAATCCGCGGCATGGGCCGGGCGACGCAGGGTGTGACGTTGATTTCACTTGATGATGGCGAGAAACTGGCCGGGCTGGAAAAGGTGGCCGAGTCGGTCGCCGAGGTGGACGCCGAGGGCGAGGTCGCCGGATCCGACGTCGCCGATGCGGCGCCGAGCGAAGGTGTTGCAGACAACAACGAAGGTGGAGAAGCCTGATGAGCCGTATCTGGAATTTCAGCGCCGGTCCGGCTGCACTTCCCGAAGAAGTCCTCGAGCAGGCCCGGGCGGAACTACTCGACTGGCACGGCGCCGGCTGCAGCGTGATGGAAATGAGCCATCGCGGCAAGGAATTCATGTCCATCCTCGATCAGGCCGAAGCCGACCTGCGCGAACTGATGGGCATTCCCGAGCAGTACAAGGTGCTCTTCCTGCAGGGCGGGGCGACGCAGCAGTTCGCCCAGATTCCGATGAACCTGTTGGCCGGCCGCTCGGCCGACTACATCGTGACCGGTTCGTGGTCGAAAAAGGCTTTCAAGGAAGCGCAGCGCGTCGGCAACGTGCGCTGTGCGGCGACTACGGAGAGCAGCGGCTTCACCCGCCTGCCGGTGGCCGAGGAAATCCGGCTCGACCCGTTCGCTGCCTACCTGCACGTGTGCACCAACGAAACTATCCATGGCGTCGAAATTCCGGCCCAACGCATCGCCGATACCGGTGTGCCACTGGTCGTCGACATGTCATCGCACATCCTGTCGCGGCCGGTCAATGTCGAGAAATTTGGCCTGATCTATGCCGGTGCCCAGAAGAACATCGGCCCCTCCGGCCTGACCCTGGTCATTGTCCATCGCGACCTGCTCGGCATGGCCCCGCTGACCATCCCGACCGTGATGGATTACGCGGTAATGGCCGAGCACGGCTCGATGCTCAACACGCCGCCGACCTACGCGATCTACATTGCCGGTCTGGTCTTCCAGTGGCTGAAGCGCCAGGGCGGTCTGGAAGGCATGGCGGCGATCAACGACGAAAAGGCCCGCCTGCTGTACGGGTGCATCGACGAGTCCGGCGGCTTCTACACCAATCCGGTCGATCCGGATTGCCGTTCGGCGATGAACGTGCCCTTCGTGCTGGCCAACGCGGAACTCGACGCCAAATTCCTGGCCGAATCCAAGGCGGCGGGTCTGGCTTCGCTGAAGGGCCACAAGTCGGTGGGCGGCATGCGCGCCTCGATCTACAACGCCGTACCGCTGGCCGGCGTGCAGGCGCTGGTCGATTTCATGAACGATTTCGCCAAACGCAACGGGTAGGCGCATGAGCGACCAGACACAAAACGACTTGCAGCAGGCCCTGTCCGGCGTGCGCGCCGACATCGATCGCATCG
The DNA here is from genome assembly GCA_035298985.1 of Azonexus sp. Lineage (GTDB taxonomy): Bacteria > Pseudomonadota > Gammaproteobacteria > Burkholderiales > Rhodocyclaceae > Azonexus. The sequence goes on from DATGXM010000329.1 coordinate 3,811, forward strand.
ACGGCGAGTTGCTCAAGCTGCTCAACGAGCGGGCGCGTTGCGCGCAGAGGGTCGGGGCGATCAAGGCCGAGCACGGCGAGGCAGGGCACATCTACCGTCCGGAGCGCGAGGCGCAGGTGCTGCGCCGCTTGCAGGATACCAATCCCGGCCCCTTGCCCGGCGAGAACATCACTTTCTTCTTCCGCGAAGTGATGTCGGCCTGTCTGGCGCTCGAAGAGCCGCTGGGCATCGCCTTCCTCGGGCCGCTCGGCACCTTCTCGGAGTCAGCGGCGACCAAGCATTTCGGTCATGCCGCGCGTCTGCTGCCGCAAGGCGCAATCGATGACGTCTTCCGTGAAGTCGAGTCCGGTCATGCCCATTACGCCGTCGTCCCGGTCGAGAATTCGACGGAGGGAGCAGTCGGGCGCACCATGGATCTGTTGCTGTCCACGCCCTTGAAGATCTGCGGCGAGGTGGTGCTGCGCATCCATCAGAATCTGCTCTCCAACGAGACCGATTTCAGCAAGATAACCAAGGTCTATTCGCACGCCCAGTCTCTGGCCCAGTGCCACGAATGGCTGAACCGCATGCTGCCCAAGGCGCAGCGGATTTCGGTCGGCAGCAACGCTCAGGCCGCCCAGAAGGCAGCCGAGGAAGCGGGTACGGCGGCCATCGCCGGTGAAGCGGCAGCGGCGCGCTATAAGCTGCCGAAACTGGTCGAGAACATCGAGGACGAGCCGAACAACACGACGCGTTTCCTGGTCCTCGGCAAGCACGATGCCGGTCCTTCCGGCCGTGACAAGACTTCGTTGATCATGTCGGCCCCCAACCGGACTGGCGCGCTGCACGAGTTGCTGCAGCCGCTGTCGATGGCCGGCGTGTCGATGTGCCGCCTGGAGTCCCGCCCGGCGCGCAATGCACTGTGGGAATACGTTTTTTACGTCGATATCGAAGGGCACCGCGACGAACCGGCCATCAAGGCTGCGCTCGACAAGCTGGCCGCATCCGCCGCCTACCTGAAAATCCTCGGGTCCTACCCGGT
>DATGXM010000330.1:0-6057 GCA_035298985.1 Azonexus sp.
CCATGCCGCCGAGCACGACCATGGCCAGGATCATGATCGATTCCATCAGCGAAAAGCTTTCCGGCGACACGAAACCCTGCATGGCGGCGAACACGCCGCCGGCAATGCCGCCGAAACTGGCGCCCATGGCGAAGGCGAGCAGCTTCAGGTTACGGGTATTGATGCCGACCGCCTTGGCAGCGATCTCGTCCTCGCGGATGGCCTGCCAGGCGCGGCCGATGCGCGAATTCTGCAGGCGCAGGTTGACGACGATGACCCCGATGGCGAGCGCGACCAGCAGGTAGTAGTACTTCATCGGCCCGCTCAGGGTCAGGCCGAAAAACTGCGTATTGCCGGAAAACTTGAAAGCGCCGAAGGCTACCGGGTCGATCAGGGTGATGCCCTGCGGCCCGTTGGTGATATTGATCGGCGCGTTCAGGTTGTTCATGAAAATGCGCACGATTTCGCCGAAACCCAGCGTCACGATGGCCAGGTAGTCGCCGCGCAGTTTCAGCGTTGGCGAACCGAGCAGCACGCCGGCGAAACAGGCCAGCCCGGCGCCGATGGGCAGGATGACCCAGATCGGCCAGTGCAGGCCGAAATGCGGACTGGCGAGCAGCGCCCAGGCATAGGCGCCGACCGCATAGAAGGCGATGTAGCCGAGGTCGAGCAGGCCGGCAAAGCCGACGACGATGTTCAGGCCCAGCGCCAGGAAGACGTAGAGGATGGCGAAATCGAGGATGCGCACCCAGGCCTGGCCACCCATCGCCGCGACGAAGGGCAGGCCGAGCAGGGCGACGGTGATCAAGACAATGCCGAACAGCGAACGGGGAGACAGCCACTTGCTCATGCCCGGTCCCCCGTCTTTTCGCCGAACAAGCCGCTCGGCTTGAACATCAGCACGACGATCAACACGATGAAGGCGAAGATGTCCTGGTAGTGGCTGCCCAGGAAACCGCCGGTCAGGTCGCCGATATAGCCCGCCCCCAGCGCCTCGATCAGGCCGAGCAGCACGCCGCCGAGCATGGCGCCGGCGAGATTGCCGATGCCGCCCAGCACGGCGGCGGTAAAGGCCTTCAGGCCGAGCATGAAACCCATCTGGTAGTGGGCGATTTCGTAATAGGTGCCGACCATGACGCCGGCCAGCGCGCCGAGGGCCGAGCCGATGACGAAGGCAGCGGCGATGACGCGGTTGATATTGACCCCCATCAGGCTGGCCACCGCCGGATTCTGCGCCGTGGCGCGCATGGCCATGCCCAGTTTGGTGCGGTAGATCAGGCCGAGCAGCCCGGTCATGGTCGCCGCCGAGACCAGCACGATGACGACCTGGATAGCGGTGAAATTGACGCCGGCGAATTCGAAATCGACTTTCGGCAGCAAGGCCGGGAAGGTCAGGTAGTTGCGCCCCCAGAGCATCATCGCCAGGTTCTGCAGCACAATGGACATGCCGATGGCCGTGATCAAGGGCGTCAGGCGCGGCGCATGGCGCAGCGGCCGGTAGGCGATGCGCTCCAGCCCCCAGCCGAGCGCCATGCAGACCAGCACCGAGGCGCTCAAGCCGCCCAAGCCGGCCAGCGCCACCGGCAGGCCGGCCTTGAGCAGCGCACCGGCCACGCTGATGGTGACCAGGGTGCCGATCATCACCACCTCGCCATGCGCGAAGTTGATCAGCCCCATGATCCCGTAGACCATCGTATAGCCCAGGGCGACCAGAGCGTAGATGCTGCCCTGGACCAGACCGTTGACGATTTGCTGGAGAAAAATATCCATTTAGTCTTTTTTTCTGGAACATAAGGAAACGGCACCTTGCGGTGCCGTTTCCGTTTAGCGGAGCGCTATCTTACTTCTTCTCGGCCGCAGCCTTGGTTGCTTCGGCTGCATCCTTGACCTTCTCGGCGGCGGCCTTGGTAACTTCCTTGCCGGCTTCCGCCGCGTTCCTGGCCATTTCCTTGGCTTCGGCGGCAACTTCCTTGCCGACCGCCGTCGCCGCACCGGCCACCGCCTTGGCGGCATCCTTCACCTCGGCGACCGTTTCCTTGACGTCGGCCTTGGCCGTATCGGCCGGGCTGCCGCCCAGGGTCTCGACGTACTCGAGCTTGCCACCCTTGTATTGGTAGAGCGAAATGGCGCCGCCCTTCAGGTCGCCCTGCGCGTCGAATTCGATCAGCGCGGTGACGCCGTCGTAATGGGTCTGGCCAACGGCCGGCAGGTACTTGGCCGGATCGACGGAATCGGCACGCTTCATCGAGTCGGCCATGACCATCACGGCATCGTAGACATACGGCGCGTAGAGCTGGATTTCGGCATTGAACTTCTTGGTGAACTTGTCCTTGAATTCCGGTCCTTTGGCCAGCTTGTCCAGCGGCATGCCGGGCAGGGAGCAGTAGTTGCCTTCGCTCGCCTCACCGCCCAGCTTCATGAATTCCGGCGTACAGACGCCGTCGCCGCCGAGGAACTTGGCCTTGATGCCCAGCTCCTTCATCTGCTTGACCATCGGGCCGCCCTGGGCGTCCATGCCGCCGTAGAAGACCAGTTCGGCCTTGGTGGACTTGATCTTGGTCAGGATGGCCTTGAAATCGGTGGCCTTGTCGGTGGTGTATTCGGTGGCGACGACCTTCAGGCCGGACGCTTCGGCCGCCTTCTTGAACTCGTCGGCCAGGCCCTGGCCGTAGGCGGTGCGGTCGTCGACGATGGCCACCGTCTTGATGCCTTGCTTGACGGCGAATTCGCCGAGCACCTTGCCCTGCTGCACGTCGTTGGCCATCACGCGGAAGGCCGTCTTGAAGCCCTGCTGGGTGTATTTCGGATTGGTGGCGGAACCCGAAATCTGCGGGATGCCGGCGTCGGAATAGAGCTTGGAGGCGGGGATGGTGGTACCGGAGTTCAGGTGGCCGATGACGCCGTTGACCTTGGCGTCGACCAGCTTCTGGGCGACGATGGCACCCTGCTTGGGGTCGGCCGCATCGTCTTCGGCCAACAATTCGAACTTGACCTTGGCGCCGCCAATTTCCATCCCTTTGGCATTGAGCTCCTCGATCGCCAGCAGGGCACCGTTTTCGTTGTCCTTGCCGAGGTGAGCCTGCGGGCCGGTCATCGGCGCGACGTGCCCGAGCTTGACCACGACTTCGGGTTTGGCCGCCGGTGCCGCGGGGGCGGCCGGCTTCGGCTCTTCCTTCTGGCCGCAGGCGCCAAGGGCGAAAGCCGCAACAACGGAGAGGGCAACAACGGAAAGCTTCGCGGGCATCGGGTTTTCTCCTGATCGGTGGGGTTAGGTGCTGTCCGGCGATTGTCCGTAGCCACCTGATGCATGTCAATAATTAGGTGCTATGATCCAAGGACGTAGTCATTCTTTTGAGCGTGCCAGATGCCGGCTATTGCCCGATTGCGCTTTCTGCTTACCCAGACGGCCCGCAAGCTGTTCTCGATGCTGCCGCAGAAAAGCCGGCATAACGTCTATCGTTCCTTCGTCGATTGCCGTGTTCCCAACGAACGCCTGGTGCTCAAGATCGCCGAAAGCCGGGAAGAACTCGAGGCCTGCTTCACTTTGCTGCACGACGCCTATGTCAGCAGCGGTTTCATGACACCCGATCCGTCCGGCATGCGGGTGACCATCTACCACGCGCTGCCGACGACGACGACCTTGTGCGCCAAGATCGGCGACCAGGTGGTCGGCACCTTGTCGCTGATCCGCGAAAGCGCCATCGGTTTTCCGCTGCAGCGCATCTTCGACCTCACCGAAGTCCGCGAGAAGGAAGGCCAGATCGCCGAAGTCTCGGCGCTGGCCGTGCACCCGTGCTACCGGCGCACCGGCGGCACCATCCTGTTCCCGTTGATGAAGTTCATGTACGAGTACTGCACGACCTTCTTCGACACCCGCCACCTGGTCATCGCGGTCAATCCGCGCCACATCGAGATGTACGAGTCGCTGCTCTTCTTCAAGCGGCTGACCGCCAACGTGGTGGAAAACTACGATTTCGTGAACGGCGCGCCGGCCGTCGGTGCCACGCTCGACCTCAAGCACGCGCCGGAAATCATGCGCCGGGCGTATGCCGGCAAGCCGCCCAACCGCGACCTCTATCGCTATTTTGTCGAAACCAAGCTGCCCAACATCCAGATTCCGCACCGCCGCTTCTTCACGACCAACGACCCGGTCATGACACCGGAACTGATCGACCATTTCTTCAATCGGCGCACCACGGTCTTTGCCGATCTCAGCGACCGCAAGAAGGCCTTGCTGCACCTGATCTACGACCTGCCGGAATACAAGAAGGTGCTGCCCGCCCCGCCCGGCAGCGGTGTCGCCCGCCAGATCCGCCAGCACCAGCGTTTCTCGGTCAAGTGCCCGGCCCGGCTGGCCGACAGCAATCCGCTGGCCGGCGGCCCGATCCAGGTCGAGGTCAACGAGGTGTCCCGCTACGGCTTCCGCGCCCGCGTCGCCCAGCAGATCCCGGCCAACGTCTGGCTCAACGCCACGGTGCAGCTCGGCTTCAACGAGGTATCCCGGCTCACCGTCCAGGCTGTCCAGGAAACCGACATGAACAACCAGCATTACTGCGGCTTCCGCATCGGCGAACCGGATCTCGTCTGGCGCAAATTCGTCACCGCGCTGTACGAAGGGCACACCCACACCGATCTCGACCAGGCCACCCGCTTCCTGACCTGAGCGGACGACGTCGCCCGGCCGGCCAGGGCGGCATATGAAAATTTCACCCTGACCGTAACGGATTTTCCCTTGCCCGTGACATGACAGGTCACTGCGCCCCTTGGGGTTAACCCCGATTTCCCGGAACGTTCGCCTTCGGCCAGACTCAAATCTCCAAGCTCCGTGTCCCCACCACCCCCGGCGACGCGGCGACCAAAACCTCGCTCACAAGGCGAACAAAACGGAGACAACAATGAGCAATCTCGCTCTGCCAGCCGCGCTCGCCGCGACGCTGGACGACAAGTACACCCGTCATACCGGCCGCGTCTTCCTGACCGGCACCCAGGCGCTGATCCGGCTGCCCATGCTGCAACGGGAACGCGATCTGGCCGCCGGCCTGAACACCGCTGGCTTCGTTTCCGGCTATCGCGGCAGCCCGCTCGGCAATCTCGATCTCGGCCTGTGGAAAGCCAAAGAGCATCTCGCCGCACACCACGTCACTTTCCAGCCGGGGATCAACGAGGATCTGGCAGCGACTGCCGTGTGGGGCAGTCAACAGGTCGGTCTGTTCCCCGGCGCCCTCTACGACGGCGTCTTCGGCATGTGGTACGGCAAGGGGCCGGGCGTGGACCGCTGCGGCGACGTCTTCCGCCACGCCAATGCCGCCGGCACCGCCAAGCATGGCGGCGTGCTGGTCATTGCCGGCGACGACCATGCCGCCAAGTCGTCCACCCTGCCGCACCAGACCGAGCACGTCTTCAAGGCGGTGCTGATGCCGGTGCTCTACCCGGCCAATGTGCAGGAATACCTCGATTTCGGCCTGCACGGCTGGGCGATGAGCCGCTATTCCGGCTGCTGGGTCGCCTTCAAGGCCCTGGCCGACACCGTCGAAACCTCGGCCTCGGTCAATATCGACCCGAGCGCCGTCAATATCGTCTATCCGACCGACTTCACCCTGCCGCCCGACGGCCTCAATATCCGCTGGCCGGATCCGCCGCTGCAGCAGGAAGCCCGCCTGCTCAACCACAAGCTGTACGCCGCGCTGGCCTATTGCCGGGCCAACAAGCTCAACCGGGTGATCATCGACTCGCCCGCCCCGCGCCTCGGCATTCTGACTGCCGGCAAGAGCTACCTCGACGTGCGCCAGGCGCTCGACGAACTGGGTATCGACGACAAGCTGGCGGCCGCGATCGGCATCCGCCTGTACAAGGTCGGCATGGTCTGGCCGCTGGAACCGGAAGGCGTCCGCCACTTCGCCGAGGGCCTGGAGGAAATCCTCGTCGTCGAGGAAAAGCGGCAGTTGCTCGAATACCAGTTGAAGGAAGAGCTGTACAACTGGCGCGAGGACGTCCGCCCCCGCGTCATCGGCAAGTTCGACGAAATCGGCGAATGGTCGGAGGGCAACTGGCTGCTGCCGGCGACCAGCGAACTGCCGG
>DATGXM010000331.1:0-16846 GCA_035298985.1 Azonexus sp.
CGCCGCCGGTCAAGCTGTCGACGCCCTGGGCGGCAATGGCGTACTCGCGCTGCGCCGAGACCAGTTCCGGACTGTACACCTCGAACAGCGGCTGCCCCTTGCCCACCGGCTGCCCGGTCACATTGACGTGCAGGCGCTCGACATAGCCGTCGAATTTCGGCGCAATGGCATAGGTCCGGCGCTCGTCGGGCTCGATCCGGCCGGCCGCCCGGATCACCCTGTCCAGGTTGCGCCGGGTCGCCGCTTCGGTGCGCACCCCGAGCTTCTGTACCTTCTCGGCACTGATCCTGACCTGCTGGGCGGCGGCCGGTTCGTCGTCCGGCTCGCCTTCATAGACCGGAATGTAGTCCATGCCCATCGGGTCCTTCTTGGGGGTCGGCGAGGTATCGGGCAGGCCCATCGGATTGCGGTAGAAAAGAAGTTTCCGTTCCTTCTTCCCTGCATCGGCAGTTACCGTGGCCGCGCCATCGGCATGCGGCGCCGGGCTGCTCTTCTGGCCGGCCCAGTAGCCACCCGCCGCGGCCAATACCGCGAGCACGGCAGCAGCAATCGCTCCCTTGTTCATCCCAAAGGGATTTCCTTTGGTCATAATTCTTCTCCGACGATGCGTTCGATCTCGGCCAGGCGGACCTGGGCCTCCGCCCGCGACTTGATCTGGTTGAGCCTGGCCTGGCGAATCTGGCGCTGGGCATCGAGCAGGGTGGCAAAGTCCACCTTGCCGTTTTCATAGCCGGCCAGCGCCGCCTTGAAAGTCAGTTCCGCCTGGGGCAGCAGGCTGTCGCTGGTCAGCCGCTCGCTTCGCCGGGCGGCTTCCAGTTCGGCAAGGCTGGCCGACAGGTCGGACAGGAGCTGATTCGCCGTGGCGTCACGCCGGGCCCGGCTTGCCGATACCATCGCCTCCGCTTCGCGCTCCTGGGCGCGTCGGCTGGATTGCTGCAAAGGGATGCTGATTTCCAGCATCAGGTCCCATTGCTTGACTTCGTTCTGCATCTGGTTGGGCACCACACCGACGGTCAAATCGGGATAGCGGTTCTTGTAGGCCAGGTCGCGGCTCTTCTCGGCGGCCTTGATGCGATGCTCGTCGGCCGACAGCAGCGGATTGCGGCCGCGGGCGCGCGCTTCGAGCGCGGCGTAATCGAGCTGGGCCGGCGCCGGCAACGGGCGCAGCGACTCCGGCATGGCCAATGGCGCAGCAGCCGGCCGCCCAAGCAGGGCGTTCATGCGGGTCATCAGGTGATGATGTTCGGTCTCGATGGCGATCAGTTCGTTGCGCATGGCCGTCTGTTCCAGCTGCGCCCGGATGACATCCTGCTGGGCCGCCAGGCCGCCGGCATAGCGGACCTGGGCGATCCTCTCCAGGCGCACCATCAGGTCGAGGATTTCCCGGGTCAGGCTCTCGTTGCGGCTCAGGTAATAGAGCTGGGCATAGGTCGTCTTGATTTTGCTGGCCACCTCGCTCCAGGTGCCGTAGGCCCGTCCTTTCGCCCCCTCGGCTTCCAGTTCGGCGATTTCGCGCTTGAGGTCGCGCTTGCCGAACCATGGAATCTCCTGCATCAGGGTGTAGCGCGTACTGCCGACCCGGCTGGGCGACAGCGAGGCGCTTTGCGAGCCGCCCTTGGTGATGTCCATCAGTTCAGTGCGCAACCTCGGGTCCGGCAAGGCCCCGGCCGGCGTCACCCGTTCGGCGGCGGCATCCGCCTCATAGCGCATGCTGGCAAAATCCGGATTGCCTTGGCGGGCAAGGGAGAGCAGGCTGTCAACCGAGCTTCCCGGAAGGTTCTGCGCCTGTGCCCCGAGGCACCAGCCGGTGATCAACGCCGCACCCAGGAGTTTGCGCGAGGCGATTCGTGGTCTCATTGCTTTGTCTCGTGATACTTCCGGTGGGGAGTTTTCCCGGGCAACCGGCTTAGGGTTTGACGCAAACCTGTGATCGGCTTGCCGAGGGCCGGCTCCCCTGGCGGACGTGGCTGGCGCACGCCTCGGGCCTGTGCCCACGGAATGGCCGCAAACAGGAGCGAGGCGATGGCGAGGTGGCGGCTGCTGATCATGGGATCTCGTGGCGAAGGGCAAGATAATCAGTCCCGAGTTTACGGGGCGCAGCCAACAGCCAGCTGACCCAAAAATTACATTTCTGTAAGCATGGCCCTGCGTCGCCGGGTGTAGGGCGGCGGCGGGAATGGCGCGCAGCCGGTATCGATCGGCCCGGCACCGGCAGCCATCCCGCTACGCGGCACATCTGCCATCCCCGCCCCCTCCCCGGCAAACCACGCTGCCAGGAACTCGACGCACACCCGCACGCTGAAGGGCGTGCTACGCAACCCGATCATCCTCCCCATCCTGGCCGGCGCGCCTTCGGGCTGACCGGCGCCCGCCCGCCGGAAAGGGTCGACAGCTTACTCACCATGCTCGGCGGCACCGGCATGCCGCTCGCCCTGGTCGCCCTCGGCATGAGCCTGGCCGACCACGACCTGAAGTCCGAATGACGGCTGAGCGTCGCCATCGCCTCCCCAAGCTGCTGCTCCTGCCGCTCGTCGTGCTCGGCCTGGCCAGGTTGATCGGCCTGCCGGCGCTGGAAACCCAGGTCATCGTGCTGCTCGGCTCCATCGGCCTGGGCGCCAACGTCTTCCTGATGGCCAAGCAGTTCAAGGCGCTGGAAGGCGGCATCGCCGGCGCCCTGATCATTTCCACCATCTGCTCGGCGGTCACCACGCCGCTGTTGCTGGCGATCACCGCCCACGGCTGGATTTAAGGCAGCTTCCTGAGCCAGATCAAATCGCCGCCGAATAACCCAGTATTACACTCAACATTAACCGGCAAATCGGGGCTGCTGACAGCAAGGTGATGGCAATGAGCGACAAACCGACATTCTTCAAATCTTCGGACATGGCGAAGAAGTTTCCCTTGCACCCCAAGCACCCCGAACGGACCTGCTGGGGCTGCGACAAGTACTGCTCGGTGAATTCGCTGCAATGCGGCAATGGCTCCGGCCGCACCCAGCATCCCGCCGAGATGCTCGGCGACGACTGGTACCTGTGGGGCGATTGGGGTATCGCCCCGGACGCCCAATCGACCGAACCGGCCGAACCGGCCAAGGGTGCCGATAGCGGCAGCTGAAATCAGGAAGAACCGGAAGGCTTGGCGTTCGCGCGCAGCCGGGAAACCGGAAAAAGGGTGGCATCTGGATTTCCGCCTGCGCGGAAATGACGCCTAAACAAACGGCATTACCCGCCGGCTGCCGCCCTTTCCCGTTCGATGCGCGCGGTCACGTCGCGGGCCATCGCCACCGAGCCGAGCGTCGTTCCCGAGGCATCGACGACCACGGCGAAGCTCATTTCGACGTATAGCTTGTTCCCCGCCTTGTGCTCAGCCTTGGTCAGCGTCGGGCGGCCGTGCAGTCGCGTCCTGCCGCTCGCCATGGCGGCATCGAAGCCGCGCCAGTGGGCGGCGCGCAGGCGTTCGGGGATGATGATGTCCAGGCTCTGGCCGAGCGCTTCGTCGGCGCTGTAACCGAACAGGGCGGTCGCCGCGGCATTCCAGCGCTCGATCACGCCGTCGCGGTTGGAATAGATCAGCGCATCGGCGGTCTGGTCGACGATCAGGTCGCCGAGTTGGGCCAAAGGTTTGTCGTCCATGCTTGCCTCCCATCACATCCTGACCAGGGGTTGCTCGCCTTGCAGAGCCGGAATGAGTCCCGGCGAATTGACCAGCAGATCGGCCAGCGTATAGCCGTCCAGCACCAGGAACAGGGCTTTGACCGCCTCGTCGAGTATGCCGTTCAGGCAGCAGGCGGCCTGAATCCGGCACTTCGCATTGCCGGAAAGGCATTCGACCAGGGTGAAATCGCTTTCGGTATGGCGGATGACATCGCCGAGCACGATGTCCCTGGCGGCCATGGCCAACCGCATGCCGCCGCCCTTGCCGCGCACCGTCTCGATAAAGCCGCCGCGGCCCAGCTGATGAACGACCTTCATCAGGTGGCTTTCCGAAATGCCATGACGGGCGGCGATCTCGGCAATCGTCGCCAGACGGCCGGGCCGCGCCCCGAGGTACATCAGGACACGCAAACTGTAATCAGAAAAGGTACTCAAGCGCATAGTGGCTCATAAGATACATTTAATATATTGCTTATAACCGAGGAGCTTGCTAGGATCAAGATCCATTTTATCTATACCTTATGGCCAATGCCCCGCTGCAATCGGTGCACAGCGCCAGACAACCCCAATGTCCAAGCAGTCTACTCCCAGAAAAGTCATTGAAATCAAGCAAGCCACCGACCCGGAAGGCAAGGTCTATCCGCGCTCGATCAGCGGCCCCTACACGCGCTGGCGCTGGGTTTGCGTCTGGCTGACCCAGATCGTCTTCTACGGCCTGTGCTGGCTGCCGTGGCACGGCCGGCAGGCGGTCCTGTTCGACATCGACAACCGCAAGTTCTATTTCTTCGACCTCGTGCTGTGGCCGCAGGACACCATCTATCTTGTCCTGCTGATGATCCTCGCGGCGCTCGCCCTCTTCCTGTTCACCGCCATCGCCGGCCGAATATGGTGCGGCTATGCCTGCCCACAGACCGTCTACACCGAAATCTTCCTGTGGTTCGAGAAGATGATCGAAGGCGACCGGCCACAGCGGATCAAGCTCGACGCCGCGCCGTGGTCGGCCCGCAAGCTGGCGATCAAGAGCGCCAAGCACGCGACCTGGGGACTGTTCTCGCTGTGGACCGGCATCACCTTCGTCGGCTATTTCATGCCCATCCGCGAGCTGATGCACGACATCGTCACGCTGTCGCTCGGCGCTTGGTCGGCCTTCTGGATGGTGTTCTACGCCTTCGCCACCTACGGCAACGCCGGCTTCCTGCGCGACCAGATGTGCCGGCAGATTTGCCCGTACGCCCGCTTCCAGTTCGTGATGCTCGACCCGGACACGCTGATCATCGCCTACGATACGGTGCGCGGCGAATCGCGCGGCACCCGCTCCAAGGGCGCCGACCCGCGTGCCCTCGGCCTGGGCGACTGCGTGGACTGCGGCATCTGCGTCCAGGTCTGCCCGACCGGCATCGATATCCGCAACGGCCTGCAGAACGAATGCATCGGCTGTGCCGCCTGTATCGATGCCTGCGACCAGGTCATGGACAAGATGAACTACCCGCGCGGCCTGATCCGCTACTCGACCGAGAACGCAGTCAGCATGCGCTACACGCCGATGGAAATCCTGCGCCGTGCCGCCCGGCCGCGCGTCATCATCTACACCGCCATCCTGACCCTGCTCACCGCCGCCACCGCCTGGTCGCTGGCCACCCGCATCCCGCTCAAGGTCAATATCCTGAAGGACCGCAACGTGCTGTCGCGGGAGGCCGATGACGGCTCGATCGAGAACATCTATCGCCTGCAGATCATGAATACCGGCGACCAGAAGCGGACCTTCCGCATCACCATCGGCGGCATCGACGGCATCCGCCTGGCCGGGGACGACGAAGTCACCATCGACGGCGGCGAAATCGGCACGCAGACGGCGGTGGTCAAGGCCGATGCCGGCGCCACGGCCAGCGGCGCCACGCCGATCACCTTCGACGTGGCAGACGTCGCCGACGCCAAGGTCGCCGTCACCGAACGCTCGAAGTTCTGGATGCCGTAACAACAAGCCAGGGACGATGCCCGCCAGGGCATCGTCAACGCCTGCCAGTGGGCGCCGCCATCACTCCTGCAACTGTTTCACCACCCGTTTCATGGATGAGCCTTCCGGATGCGGCAACACTGAAAAACCCAGGCTGCTCATCAAGCGCAGCATTTTCTGGTTGTCGGAAAGTACGTCGCCGACCATGGTGCGGTAGGACTTTTCCCGGGCGCAATCCATGATCGCCCCCATCAGGCGCCGGCCCAGACCGCACTTCTGCCAGCGGTCGTCAATCGCCAGGGCAAATTCCACCGATTCGCCATCCGGCGTCTGCGTGTAGCGGGCGCTGCCGATCTGCCGCTCCTTCCCGTCCTGGTGAACGGTGGCGAGCAGCACCATTTCCCGGTCGTAATCGACCTGGGTGAAGCGCACGATCAGGCTGGGCGGCAGCTCGCGGGTGCCGTCCATGAAGCGGAAATAACGCGCCTCGTCGGACAGCCCCTGGACGAACGCCTGCTTGAGAGCGGCATCTTCCGGCCTTACCGGGCGCACCGTGACCACCGTTCCATCGCGCAGCGGCCATTCCCGGCACAAATGGGCCGGATACGGATGGATGGCCATGTGGGCGTAGCGCCCCCGGCCGGCATCCAGCGTGTGGTCGATGGCCATCCGGGCATGGGCGGCGACGGCGCCGTTTTCATCCACGATCAGCGGGTTGATCTCCAGCTCCTTGATCCACGGCAGTTCGCAGATCATGTTCGAGACGCCGAGCAGCGCGTTCTCCAGAGCCTCCAGATCGGCGGCCGGCAAACCGTGAAAATCGAGCAAGGTCCTGGCCACGCGGGTCGAGTCGATCAGGTTGCGGGCCAGAAAGCGATTGAGCGGCGGCAGCGCCACCGCCCGGTCGCGGAAGACTTCCCGATGCTGGCCGCCGGCGCCAAAGGCGATGACCGGGCCGAACACCGGATCGCGAAAGACGCGAATCATCAATTCCCTGCCGTGCGGCCGACTGCGATGCGCTTCGATGGCAACGCCATTGATCTGCGCCTCCGGGAATCTCTGCCGCGCCGTCTCGACGACATCCTGGAAGGCCAGACGCACCGAATCGATGCTGGCGATGTTGAGCCGGCTGCCCCCCTCCTCGGCCTTGAACGACAGGTTGGGCGCATCGACCTTCATATCCACCGGCAAGCCGACCTGTTCGGCGATGAACATGGCTTCGGTGGCGTTATGGGCCACCATGGCCGGCTGCACCGAAATGCCGAAGGAGTGCAGCAGCGTCCGGGTTTCCATCCCGGACAGCACCTGCCGATGCTCGCCGAGCAGCGCATCCATCAAGGGCTTGGCGTTGTTGGCGCCGGCGCGTTCGACGTTGTGGCTGGGGCCGGGGGCCTGGAGCAGCAGCTTCTGGTTCTGGTAGTACTTGGAAATGCTGTGGAACAGTTCGATCACCGTGTCCGGCGTCAGGAAGACGGGAATGCCGGCGTCTTCGAGAATGCGGCGCGCTTCGGTCACCTGCCCGCCGCCCATGAAACAGCAACACAGCGTGATGCGCTGGTTGCGCACGATCTCGACGATGCCGGCGGCGACCGCCTTGGGTTGCGCCATGGCGATGGGCGACAGCACGACGAGAACGGCATCGACGTTGGCGTCCTGGGCCAGCGCCTGGATGGCTTGCAGATAGCGTTCCGGCGTCGCGTCGCCCCCTAGATCGATAGGCACGCGGCCGGTCCAGTCGTGCGGCACGAACTTCTTCATGGCGGTGACCGTATCTGGCGCCAGTTCGGGCAAGGGGATGCCCAGGCTGCGCGCGCAGTCGGCCGCCATGGCGGCGGGTCCGGTGCCGTTGCTGATGATGGCCAGCTGGTTGCCGCGCGGGTGAAAGCCCGAAGCCAGCGCCTGCGCGGCATGGAACAGCTGGCTGATGCTCTGCACCCGCACCACGCCGGCGCGGCGCACCGCGGCGTCGAACACCTCGTCGTCGAGTTCGGCCTGCCCGGAGGCCGAATCCATGAACTGCTCCGCGCCGTGGTTCCCCGACTTGAACAGGATGACCGGTTTCACACGGGCGACGGAACGCAGGGCGCTCATGAACTGGCGGGCATTCCTGACCCGCTCGACATGGAGCAGGATGTAACGGGTCCGGTCGTCGGAAACCAGGTAATCGAGAATCTCCCCGAAATCGACATCCATGGCCGCCCCGAGGGCGACTGCGGACGACACGCCGATCTTGTTCATGGTCGCCCAGTCCAGCACGGCGGCACACATCGCACCGGATTGGGTGACCAGCGCCAGATCGCCGGGCAAGGCGGCAATCTCGGTGAACGTGGCGTTTAGGGAAATGCACGGGCGCAGGATGCCCAGGGATTTGGGCCCCAGGATGCGAACGCCGAAGTTGCGGGCCGCATCCCTGATCTTTCTTTCCAGCGTGGCGCTGCTTCCCGCTGCACTGGCCGGGTTGGAAACCACGATCAGGTTCTGCACACCCGCCTTGCTGCATTGCTCGATGATCAGCGGAATGGTCCGCGGCGCGGTAGTGACAATGGCCAAATCGACACGGCTGCCGATTTGATCGACCGACGGCACGCAGGCTTGCCCGAGAATCTCGCCATGCTTGGGATTGACCGCCCACAGCTTGCCCTTGAAGCCGTTGGCCAGGATGTTGCGGAGAATCACATGGCCGATGGAGCCTTCCTTCTCGGAGGCACCGATGATCGCCAGCGACTGCGGTTCGAGCAGGGAATTGAGGTAGTGGGTACGGAGCATGGTCGGGCCCGAAAACATTGTTTCGTTACGATACCATTTTTCAGAAATTTTTATTATTTTTGTAACACAATTACGTGCTGTGGCCCTTGGCGTGCTAGCCGGCAGCTAGCGGGAGCCGGCACTCACGGCGAGATAGATTTCCCGCAGAAAGAGCGATAGCGCCGCGATCATCGAAGCCATGGCCAGAATGAACAGCGCCGCCACCAGACGCGACAGGTCGGCGGCGATCAGTGCCCCCAGGAAAGCGCCTGCCACGACAAAACAAACGAGAAGCGCAGCAATGACGGCGAACAGGATTGCCAGGTAGATGAGATGTCGGCGTCGGGCCAGCAACAACAGTTCTTCGGCATCCGACGGGGTCGACTTGTTATGGGCATGCGCTTCGGTGACCACGCGGCGCCGGTCAATGATCCGGCCGAGCCGGGTGTTCATTCCGCCAATCAGCGTGGAAATCGCGGTGAGCAGAAATACCGGCGCCACGGAAAGCTGGATGACGTGCGCAATATCGGTGAGATGGGTTTCCATACGTTTCTGGGGCCAGGTTGTATCCCTCAATCTTACGGCTGAACTGCGACTCCCGGAGCAGGCCTTGCACGCCCCAGTTGAGCCCGACGGCGCCCGCAGGCATTTCGGGGCAGCGTTCTGCATCCTGCGCGGAACTTTACTGGGCGTTGCGGCTCTATTGCCGGCATTTCCGATTTGATACCCCTCAGATACCCGCCGGGAGCCAGCTTGTGCAAAAGGTCATTGAAGGTTTCTTGAAATTCCAAAAAAACGTCTTTCCGGAAAGAACCCAACTGTTCAAGGAGCTGGCGCAGCGGCAGAACCCCAAGGTGCTGTTCGTGACCTGTTCGGATAGTCGGGTGGTGCCCGAACTGTTCACGCAACAGGAGCCCGGCGACCTGTTCGTCATTCGCAACGCCGGCAATATCGTCCCCTCCTACGGGCCCGAGCCGGGCGGCGTGTCGGCCACCGTCGAGTACGCGGTGTCGGTTCTCCGGGTCAGCGACATCGTCATTTGCGGGCATTCGAATTGCGGGGCGATGGCGGCGATTTCCAGCTGCCAGTGCCTCGACCATCTGCCGGCCGTCGCCCACTGGTTGCGCTATGCGGATTCCGCCAAGGCCATCGTTGCCGCGCAGGAATATGCCACCGAACAGGCAAAAGCCGATGCGCTGGTCCGCCAGAACGTCATCGCCCAGCTCGCCAATATCCGTACCCATCCGTCGGTGGCACTGGCCCTCGCGCAGCGCCGCCTGAACCTGCACGGCTGGGTGTACGACATCGAAAACGGGGCGATCGATGCGCTGGACGGCGCCAGCAGCAGTTTCGTGCCGCTGTCGGACCATCCCCAGGTCGTTGCCACCTGAAATCCGGCAACCGGGGTGATCTTATCGTCGGACATCTGTCCAATGGAGTTGAACGATTGTTGCAAGGAGTTACCCATGCCGACTTTGCCCGGGCATCAACCCACCGAGCCTGACACCCCCAATCCCAAGGATCCGATCCATCACCCCCATAAACCGGACCACCCGTTTCATGACGAGCATGAAGAGGAAGGAAACGAAACGGATGACGATGAAGATACCGGGGCAGACCCCTGGTGGACGTAGGTGATAGCCACTGCACCGCTCGCTGGGCACTATCTCATGCCACCGCGGACAATGCCCAATTCGTTTCCGCCGCCGGCCATCAATGACGCACTTGCCGCCGCCGGCTCGACCGGCGCTTCGGCGCCAGCGATCACCTCGATAGCGCCGGCGATCCCCCGGCTTTTGCCGTAGTGCAGCATGTGCCCTTCCCCGGGCAGCAAGTGCAGCCGGCTGTGTTCGATTTGACGATGGAGGCGCACGCCTTGCTTTTGGGCATGGACATATTTGTCGTCCACTCCGGCGAATATTTCCACCGGCACGGAAATTTCCCGGTAATGCCGTGACATGGCCATGGCGGCGGGAATCATGAAGACGCCGTCTTCGGCGCTGGCCTTCAGCTGCCAGGGGCGCAAGGTCAGCGCGGGCGGGACATTCTGGATAAAACTGGGCTCGACGACCTTGGGCGAAAATATCCGGCGCAGCATGGCGGGTAACATCAATTTGCCGAGTAAGGGCGACACCGTATAGCGCATGACGTCCCCGACGACCGGTATGGCCGGCGGCGAGAACAGCCATGCATCGAGACGGAAGGTCGGGAAGTAATACCCGGACACCAGCACCAGGCCGCGAACCAGGTCGGGGGCATCAAGCGCAAGCGCCAAGGCGACCTGCGTTCCGAAGGAATGCCCCAGCACGATGGGCTGTTGCACGCCGAGCGCTGTGCAGGCCTGCCGCATCACGGCCGCTTGCGCCCGCGGCGTCCACAGGCGGTCACGGGGGCGCTCGCTGTAGCCGAAGCCGGGCCGGTCGATGGCAATCACCCGATAGCGGGAAGCCAGCTGTTCAACCAGGCCGCAACCGACGAAATCCCGGGCCTGGGCACCATTGCCGTGCAGCAGCAGGACATCGGGGCCGCTGCCGTGTTCGATGTAGTGCAGCCGTATGCCGTCGACTTGGACAAATTTTCCGGCAGGTGGAAATTTCTGCTCGGCCTTCTTGGCCCGGCGCCGTACCCATAGGGCGGTGAGGGAAAGCGTTGCCGCCAGCAAAAGGCCAGCTTTGACGCGCGTATCCGGAGATGTGTTTTCCATGGCATGTACCTCGTAGCAAATTGGTTCCCGTCCCGAATGGGCGGGCAGTTACCGAATTGGGCAAACGAGATACCTGTATCGGCGCGGCAAAGCAGGGCCCTTCTTCAAGGCCATCGCCTTCGGTGCTGAAAGTTCATCTGGCGAAGCGCTGGTCAGCAGCGGTCGATAGCGTAGGGGATTACCGACCGGGACAACTGGCGGGGCTCCACGGGCCCTGGGCGAACTTCCGACAGCGGCCTCAGCCTAAGCAAGATACGGTTTCGTTAAGGAGTGTCCAAATGACTGAACAAGTTCTGGCCGGTATTTTCGCAAGTCGTCCCGAAGCCGAGAGAGTCTGCCGCCATCTCCGACAAGGCGGTCTGCCGGGCGACCAGATGCAAGTGGTGGAGCGGGTTCGCGCCGACGATTTCAGTCCTCAGCTAATGGACGCCGACAGCGTGTTGAAGGATGTCCTGGTGGACGCGGCCGCCGGCACGGTCCTCGGTACAATCCTTGGCGCCATCGGCGAAGCCCTCCTGGCGTTGGCAAACGTCACCTTGTTCACGACCAGCCCACTCGTCGCGCCGCTCGCCATGATCGGCTGGGGAGCTGCGGTCGGTGGCCTGATGGGCGGCGCCATGGGGGCCAATGGCGTAAGCAGGAAGGGCAAACTGTCGGAAGTCATTCTCTATGCCATTCGCCGTGGCCATGTCACGCTGATCGCGCATGTCAGGAACGAGCAGGAAAAACTGCTGGCGAATCGGGAAATGGGCGCCTCCATGGTCCGCGGACAGGAAC
Source organism: Azonexus sp. (assembly GCA_035298985.1). GTDB lineage: Bacteria > Pseudomonadota > Gammaproteobacteria > Burkholderiales > Rhodocyclaceae > Azonexus. The sequence continues at coordinate 11,834 of DATGXM010000331.1, forward strand.
AGCGGGCCGGCGACAGGCGGCGTTAACCCTGGCATTAGCCTTTGCCGGCAAGCCGCCATCGTCGTATCACCGCCAAGGTTGTCAGGGCAGGTCCGGGCCGGCAAGTGTTTTGCGGCCCTTGGCGGTGGTGACGATCTGTGCGTTGGAGCGCGCCTCCCCTTTGCATCCTGTCTCACTTTTTCATGGGCCTTAAGCAGGCCTGCCACCTAGTCCCAGTTGTCATCATGCTGTTGCCCGGCCCGGGCAGGATTGAGGAATAATGGGACCCCGAAGGTGTTGTTTGCCTTTCTCAACGCCATTTCCTCACTCGTCAGGCTGAAACCTTGTCCCGCGCAGAACGTCTCCTGCAGTTGATGCAGACCCTCCGCCGCTATCGGCAACCGGCTCCCGGCAAGGAACTGGCCGCCCAACTCGGCATCAGCCTGCGCACGCTGTACCGCGACATTGCCTCGCTGCAGGCGCAGGGTGCGCAGATCGAGGGGGAAACCGGCGTCGGCTATGTGCTCAAGCCCGGCTTTGTGTTGCCGCCGTTGATGTTCTCGGAAGAGGAGATCGAGGCTCTGGTGCTCGGGTCGCGTTGGGTGGCCGAGCGGGCCGATGTTCGCCTGGGCGAGGCGGCGCGCAACGCCCTCGCCAAGATTGGCGCCGTGCTGCCGCCGGCATTGCGCCACGAAGCGGAAAGCTCCGCCTTGCTGGTCGGCCCTGAGCACCGGGCGGCGCCGGATGATGTGCTGCTATTCCAGGTACGCACCGCGATCCGCGCCGAACGCAAGCTGGAGATTCGTTATCGCGACCTGCAGGACCAGGCGTCCACCCGCCTGCTCTGGCCCTGTGCCGTCGGCTTCTTCGATCAATGTCTGGTCATGGTGGCCTGGTGCGAACTGCGGGAGGATTTCCGGCACTTCCGTCTCGACCGCATCGCGAACCTGTGCATCCGGGAAGAGCGATACCCGCAGCGCCGCCAGGCTCTGCTCCGGAAATGGCGGCAGCAGCAAGGCATTCCGGCCCGGCCCATCGACTGCTGACAGAAACTGTCAGCCGCGGCAAATACGATAGGTGCATGGATCGGCAGCGCCCCCGAGGCGCTCGATTCCCGTAACGCCACTCACCTATCGGAGAACGCCATGAATCATCCCAGTTTCATTCTGCTCTATGTCGGCAGCCCGGCGGCCAGCGCCGCCTTCTATGCCGACCTGCTGGGCAGCCGCCCGGTGGAGGCCTCCTCCACCTTCGCCCTGTTCGCCCTCGACCGGGGCATGATGCTCGGCCTGTGGGCCCGGGGCGCAGTGGAGCCCGGAGTGAGCGCCGCTGCCGGCAGCGGCGAACTGGCCTTCGCAGTGGACAGCGCCTCCCTGGTGGACAACCGCTGCGCCGAGTGGGCGGCCAGGGGCATCCCCATCGCGCAGCCACCAACCCGGATGGACTTCGGATACACCTTCGTCGGACTGGACCCTGACGGCCATCGTCTGCGTGTCTTCGCACCGAGCCAGCCATGAACCGGAACTGGATTGCAGTCGCCTCGGCGGCACACGTCCGGCTGGGAAGGGACATGGGTTTCATGCAGGTCTGCCACGGCAAGGCCGCCCCCCTTCGGCGCCTGCGGCCTGGGGACCGGGTAATTTACTACTCGCCGACGGAGCGCCTGGGAGAACGGACTCCCCTCCAGACCTTCACCGCCGTCGGCAGGGTGCTGGCCGGAGAACCTTACCAGGTGGACATGGGGAACGGATTCTGCCCCTTCCGCCGGGATGTCCTCTGGTCGCCTGCAAATGAGACCCGCATCGCCCCCCTGCTCGCCCGGCTCGAATTCTCGGCAGGGCGGAAAAACTGGGGCTATCCGTTCCGTTTCGGGATATTCGGTATTTCCGACCACGACGCCAGCCTCATCGCCGCGGCCATGGGGGTCGAGGCCTGAAGCCCTCCGGTCAGACCGCGCTGCAGGCCGGACGGCGGCTATCCGGCGACACCCTGCCCCGCTCACCGGCCGCCTCTTCTCCCGGACAGGCGGGCATCGTTCCGCTTGGCTGGGATATGCCCCTCCGGTGCCAGGGCCACGGCATCCAGGGCGGCAGGCGCCGGACCATGCAGCACCCTGCCCTGCACATCGAAGCGCGAGCCGTGGCAAGGGCAATCCCAGGAACGTTCCGCCGAATTCCAGTGCACGAGGCAGCCGAGGTGCGTGCATTGGGCGGACAGCACATGGAGTTCGCCACCCTCGTCCCGGAAGACGGCCAGCTTTCTGGGGCCGTCGCGGACAATGGCCGCGTCGCCGGCGGCAATCTCCCGGGCCGAATCGACTTCGCCGCCCGTCAGCCAATCCCGGTATTGCGCCAGGGTGTTGGCCTGATCGGTCACGAAGCCGGTAAGGCCATGGCCGTGAATCGCCTTGCGGGCCGGGTCGTAGATCGACTGCCAGGGATTGCTTATGCCGAGGATCAGGTCCCGGACCAGCATGGCGCCGATATTGCAATGGCTCATGCCGTTACCGGAATCGCCGGTGATGACATAGACGTTGCCGTCGTCCATCGGGTTGCGGCCGAGGAAGGCCGGGCCATCGGCCGGCTCCATGACTTCGCCGGACCACCGGTAGTCGACCGGGCCGACGAAGGGAAAGCGTTCACGCACCCAGCGCTCGATTTCGGCATAGCGGTGCTCGGGGTGGATATCCTGGCCGACCTTGTGGTCCGCGCCGCCGACGACCAGGAGGTCGTGATCCGCCTCGCGGTCGGGGGTGGCAAGGCGGACATAGTAGTAGGGATCGCCGCTGTCCCAGAGCAGGATGCGCGGAAACGACGCTTTGGGGATGCGCATGCCGACTACGTAGGTCCGGTACCCGGCCTGCTTGGTATGGATTACCACGCGGTTGTTGAACGGGGTATTGGTGCATACCACCACCGCGCCGGCGCGTACCGCTCCCTGGCCGGTGGCGACCAGTTGCCGGCTGGCGTCGCCTTCCATGCTCGACGCACGGGTGTGGCAATAGATCTTTCCACCCCAGTCGACAAAGGCCCGCGCCAGGCCGCCCAGGTACTGCAGGGGATGGAACTGGGCCTGATGGCGATAGCGGACGCAGGGACCGGTATCGAAGCTCAAGCCCGGCACCCGCTCCAGGTATTCGGCGTCCAGCCCGGCACGGACCGCCGCATCGCGTTCCTGCCGGAGATCCTTGGGCTCATTGCCGGGCAGCGCGTACAGATAACCATCCAGGCGGACGAATTGGCAATCGATCTGTTCCACCTCCACGATGGACTCGACCAGATCGATCGCCCGGGCGAAGCTGTCGGCAATTTGCCGTGCCCGGTCGACACCAAAGGAACGCTCGGTGCCGGCATACCACTCGTCCGGCGGAAAGAAATGCGCGGTGGTGCGGCCCGTTTCGCCGGCACCGATCCCCAGGGCTTCGATCAGCACCACCTGCTTGCCGGCCTGGGCCAGCAAATAGGCGGTCGTCAGGCCGGCAATGCCGGCGCCGATGACGCATACGTCGGCTTCAACGCCGCCTTGCAGGGGCGGAAAATCGGGGATGGACGCGTTATCCATCCAGAGCGAGGTGGACGTTCCGTTGCTAGCTTCAAGCATGGCATTGATGGCATTGACCTTTTCCTGACAGCCCTCCACGTGGGCGCGGCGCCAGGACGGTTGATCGACGGCGAGCATGCGGAAGGGGGCAAGCCGCCCCGGCTCCTGGCTCAACGGGCGATGGAGCAAACGGAGTGCCTCCCCCGCCCCATCAAAATGCGGCGGCCGGCCGGCGACCACCGGGCGCAGTAGCGTTCGGCATGACGCAAAGGCTGCGGAAACGGGTAATAACTACACGGGCCGGCGGAAATTGCAAACGATACACCCTGGGCTTCAGGTCGGTTTTGCCACCATCAGGTAGAACACGACGACCAGCGCGCAGAAGGCGACGACGCCGAGGCTCACCCACCACGCCAGGTCACGCCAGTAGCGATCGGGGAGCGGCGCGTTTTCATCGACCGCCCGTCGGGCCAGATTGCGCATGCGGATCTGCAGCCCGACCACCGGCAGCCAACTGGCCACCGCCAGCGCGTAGAGAGCCAACGAGGCGGCAAGCCACAGACTGTGCAGGGAATAACCGGCCAGATAGACCAGCCAGAAACCGCTCACCGGCTGGAAAACGATGGTCGGCGTCGTGAACCACCAGTCCGCTTGCACCACATGCCCGACCACCACGGCGGCAACGGCGGCGTTGCGCGTGCGGCTGGCCAGGAACAGGTAGTAGGCGGAACCGATCCCGGTTCCGACCAGCACGACCGACGACAGGATGTGCAGCCATTTGAGAAGCAGGTAATAGTTCATTCCTCCTCCAGGCTCAGCAACAGCGTCAGGGCGGCGAGCAGCGGCAGGTTTTTGAGGACGGGGCCGAAGGGATGCAGCCAGAATTCCGGCAAAAACACCGTGATAAGGACGCTATAAGCGACGACAAGCGCGATCTGCGCCCGCCACAGCCAGTGCCGCCGGCGCAGCAGCAGGATGCCGAAACCGAGCAGCAGATCGAGCAAGGCGGCGCCGTAAAGGACCAGCGGCATGGCCGGCAGCGGGATACCGACCCGCTGCAGCAGTCGATAGCTGTCCGCCACCGGGTAAAGCCCGAAGGACAGCAGGGCGGTGACGATCCATAACGCCGCCATGCTCCAGCGCAGCACGGGCAGAAGCCACGACAGTTGCGCGGCCGTACGCGCGCCGGCCCGTTGCGCCGGGGCGATGAAAGCGGCCGTCGGGCGCGGCGGATGGCCGAGCAATTGCGTGATGGCGGTGGGCGGTGCCGTATTGCCGCGTTCCAGCATGCCCAGGGTTTCGCTGTCGAGCAGGCTGCCCGGCAGCCGGTCGCCGAGCACCGCCCCAAGGCGCACCAGCCATCGCGGAACGGGCAACACAGGCGCGGCAGCCAGCCCCATGGCCTGGCCCAGCTCGGCCAGGAAGTCCCGCAATGGCAGGGGGCGCGGACCGACCAGGGGCACCCGCTCGCCGGCACAGGCATCGCCCTCGACC
>DATGXM010000332.1:0-3198 GCA_035298985.1 Azonexus sp.
CCGTGGCCATGCTGGCCGGAATCGCCGCAGAGGTGGAGCCGCACCGCTCCCAGGAAACTGCCAGAAAACTCTTCGAGGGGATCGAGGTCAAAGGGAAGCTGAAGCCCTCCGGTTTGATTGCTGTGGCAGTTACTGCCGCAACGCGGCTGACCTCGCCTGCCGCAGTTTTCGTTCCGACCCACACCGGTGCCACGGCACGCAGTCTCTCCCTCTTCAGGCTGCCGGTTTGGATTGCGGCGGTGACCACCACCGAGCAGGCCTGCAGCAATCTCATGTTTTCCTATGGGGTACAGCCGGTCTGCGAGCCGGCCCATCCGGAAAACTGGGATGTCTTTGTCCGGAACTGGCTGGCGAAACACCAGTGTACGGAAGGGGACGTGGCAATCGTCACCGAAGGACCGTCTACCAGCCATCCCGAGGCCCATAACCGGATGGAGATCATCGAGCTGAAGCGACAGGTACATTCAGGCGATGCTAAGGGCGGAGGCGAGGGAGAGCAGGGAATTCTTTAGAAGACCTTTCCAAAAATCAGGTTGTTCAAAAATAGCGACCCACGCACCCCACGGGCTGCGCTCTGACAAAAGAGTAACTTTTTGTTTTCCTCAAATTCGGCTATTTTCGATTGGCAGCCGGAATGAGGAGGCCGTACCGCCATTGGTGCTCAATGCCCGGAAATAGCGTGGTCCGGGAGCTGGCGAAGTTGTCATTGGTGAAGCATCCGCTATCCCGTTCAGAAGAGAGCCGTATTTCGACAGCTCCCCTTTCCGGCTTGCCGATATTTTTTCGGAGGCCAGACAGATGAAGCATAAGAAGCCACACAAGCAAAAGAGCGTCAAGCTCCCTCGGCACCTGCAGCACATCAATGCCCATGCTGCAGGGATCGACATCGGCTCAAAGAGCCACTTCGTGGCGGTGCCTGAAGGCACCGATGAACAACCGGTTCGGGAATTCTCCACCTTTACCGACGATCTTGAGCGGCTGGCCGAATGGCTCAACTCCTGCGGCATCACGACGGTAGCCATGGAATCCACCGGCATATACTGGATACCGGTCTTTGAAATCCTTGAGAGCCACGGCCTTGAAGTCAAGTTGGTCAATGCCCGGCATGTCAAGAATGTTCCCGGCAGAAAGAGCGATGTGCTCGATTGCCAGTGGCTGCAACAATTGCACACCTACGGATTGCTGCGCGGCGCTTTCAGGCCGAACGACCAAGTCTGCGCCCTACGTGCCTATGTACGTCAGCGCAGCACATTGGTGCGCAGTGCGGCATGTTATGTTCAACGGATGCAGAAGGCCCTGGCCCAGATGAACCTGCAGTTGCACAACGTCGTGACCGATATCACCGGCATGACCGGCATGCGAATCATCAAGGCCATTCTTGCCGGTGAACGCAATCCAGGAGTTCTGGCCGCCATGCGTGACCGTCGCTGCAAGAACAGCGAGGAAACCATCGCCCGATCCCTGAAGGGGAGCTATCGTCCCGAGCATCTATTCAGCCTGCAACAGGCAGTAGAACTGTATGAGTTCTATCAGGCAAAGATTGCCGACTGCGACCAGCAGATTCTGGCGCAGCTCAAAAGCTTCGACGGTACATCTGGCGATGACCCGAACATCAAGCCGCCCGGTAGCGTCGGAGAAGCCCTTCAGCGGATGTCGGGAGTCGACCTGTCAAACATTAACGGCATCGACACCAAGACGGCGCTCAAGATCATTGCCGAAATCGGCATAGACATGAGCCGGTGGAAAAGCGTCAAGCACTTCGTCTCCTGGCTTGGCCTGTGCCCCGGTACCAAGGTCAGTGGCGGCAAGGTCTTAAGCAGCGCCACGAAGCCGGTTGCCAACAAAGCAGCCGCAGCGTTGCGGATGGCGGCATTGGGGTTGTTCAAATCAAAGAGCGCACTGGGAGCCTATCTCAGAAGGCAAAGGGCACGGCTTGGAACACCCAAAGCCATAACAGCAACAGCCCACAAACTGGCTCGACTCGTCTATTCAATGCTCAAGAACGGAAGCGAGTATGCCGATGTCGGCCAGGATTATTACGAAGAACGATACCGTTCAAGAGTCGTACAAAACCTGAAACGCAGAGCTGAAGAACTGGGGTTTGACTTGGTAGCCATCCAACCGCAAACCACTTGAGTCAAAAACGGAATATCAAGCACTTAGTGTCAAGTTACTCAGAAGTCAGGTCGTCGCACCCGCAGGAAGCCCCGTGGAGGCGTAGTAGCGCTACGCCGCACAAGGAGGCTTTCGAGGACGGCGGCGAGATGGCTGTTTTTCAACAACCGTTAAAGTATCCGTTCGCCGAAAAGTGAAGCCGTCAGGTCGCTGACGACCATGGCACTGTGGTTGCGATTGTCGAAAACCGGGTTGATTTCAACAACCTCGAAAGAAGACAACCGCCTGCTGTCGGCAATGATTTCCATCAGTAACTGTGCCTCCCGATAGCTGATGCCACCCGGTGTCGGTGTCCCCACCCCGGGCACCTCCAGGGGATCGAGCACGTCGGCATCGAGACTGACATGGATACGCCGGTGATGGCCAAGAATGTCCAGGCTCTGCCGGGCGATGTTGCCCATGCCCTTTTCGTCGATGTCGCGCATGGTAAAGACCTTGATACGATGCTCCTTGAGTCGGATCCGCTCCTTGGGATCCAGATCGCGCACACCCACCAGCACCACATCCTCCGCCTGCAACTTCGGCCCGGGCCGCCCCAGGTTGGCCAATCTGGCATAACCTTCTCCCATCAGGTGGGAGAGTACCATGCCGTGAATGTTGCCCGAAGGTGAGGATTTAGGCGTGTTGAAATCGCCATGGGCATCGATATAGATCACCCCGGCCGGTTCATGCTCGGTAATGCCGCCGATAGTTCCTATGGCAAGGGAATGGTCGCCGCCGATAAAGATGGGGGTAAATCCCTGAGCCACCGCATCCCGTGCCGCCATATAGGCCGCTTTGCAGACCCGGGTGATGGCTGCCAGACAGGCGACATCCCTGTCGGTTGCAAGTGTCTCCCGTACCGGCACCGGCAGATTGCCACAGTCCCACACCTCGTGGCCCAGGTTCGCCAGACGCACCGCAAGCCCCGCATAGCGAACGGCACTAGGCCCCATGTCGACGCCGCGATGGGATTGCCCCAGGTCCAGGGGCACGCCGATCAGCTTTATCTTTCTCCGCATAGCGCCTCCTTCAGCGGATACC
>DATGXM010000333.1:0-4221 GCA_035298985.1 Azonexus sp.
CCTCGAGCCGTTCGCGCAAGGGCGGCGTGCGCAGCGTGATGACGTTGAGCCGGTAATACAGGTCGGCACGGAACTGTCCGTCGGCGACCATTTTCTCCAGATTGCGGCTGGTCGCCGCAATGACCCGCACATCGACGCTAGTCAGCCGGTTCGAGCCGACCGGCTCGAACTCGCCTTCCTGCAAGGTGCGCAGCAGCTTGGCCTGGAGCGCCGGCGACATGTCGCCGATTTCGTCGAGGAACAGGGTGCCGCCATCGGCCAGCTTGAACTTGCCGTCGCGGCCGCCGCGCTCGGCGCCGGTATAGGCGCCCGGCGCCACGCCGAAGAATTCCGCCTCGAGCAGGGTTTCCGGCACCGCGGCGATATTGACCGCGACAAAAGGGCCATCGACGCGCGCACTGGCGGCATGGATGGCCTGCGCCAGCAACTCCTTGCCGGTTCCCGTCTCGCCCAGGATGAGCACCGAGGCGGTCGTCCGCGCCGCCCGCCGCGCCGCCTGCTTGACGGCGCTGCACGCCGCCCCGGCGCCGACGAAGCTGGCGAAGGTGTATTTGGTCTTGCGCGCCTCGGCCAGCTTTTTCTTGGCCTCGGCCAGGTCGTTGCGCAGGCGCTGGTAGCGCGCCGTCAGCGACACGACGTGGCGCGGATCGTCGTAGAGCATGAAACCCACCGCGCCGACCACCTTGCCGGCCTTGTCGTGCAAGGGCAGCCGGGTGACCACGAAGGCCGCGTCCCCGTACTCCATGATGTCGAGCATGATCGGTCGCCCAGTTTCGACCACCTGGCGCATCAGGCTGTTGGGAATGATCTTCTCGATTTCCTGGCCGACCACGCACTCGGGAACCGCGATGCCCAGGCGCTCCGGATAACGTTCGTTCATCCAGACGATGCGCGCCTCGGCATCGACGATCACCGCCCCCTCGCAATACTCGGCGTAATGCGCGAGCAGTGACTCGGAGGCGAGTTGGCGCAGCTCTTCGGCGGAATTCATGCCGCTAATGCTGCCTCAATGGGACAGCGCCGCCTCGATTTCGGCAAAGGTGCTGGCCAGTTCGAAACCGAGCACCGGCACACCGAGCAGGCGGCCAATGTTGGTAGCCGAGAACATGCCGCGCACCCGGGGGAGGCCCGAAGTCGGATCGACGTCCTCGACCAGGATATGCTGGCGGCCGAGATGCTTCAGGGCGTCAAGGATGTCGATCACCCGGGCATGCAGCACCTCGTTGAAATACAACGTATCGACGTGGCCGATCGGCGTCATCAGTTCGGCAACCCGCAGCTCGTCGCGCTTGCAGCCGCGGGCCAGGGCCACTTGCATCGGCTTCTCGCCGAGAATGTCGCGGGCGGTGATCAGGCCGAGGACGGCATCATGGGCACCGTTGACGATCAGCATGCGGACGCCGCGTGAAATCATGCGGGCATTCGCCTCGATCACCGAGTCGTCAGGGCCGATCATCACCACATTGACCCGCAGGAAATCGGTCATCGCCTCGATGGCCGGGGAATCAGCGCCCACCAGGTTGTATCCGGAAGCGCTCAGGGTAACGTTCTTGGAAATCTTGTGCGTACGCACTTTGGCAGCCAAAGTCATGTCTCGATCCTCCAGCGGGTTCTTGTTTTGCCGACCAAACATCTCTGTGGAACCGGAGCGCCCCGATGCGTTCAAGGCAGAACCGGCGCACTTACAGTATTCGGCGAATCCCGACGCATTACAAGCACCCCGAGGGAAAACCCTACAAAAAATAAAAAGGCCTGACGAATCACGCCTTTTTTCGGGTATCGGTTGAGGAGGTCTATCGAACTAACCACCAAATCGGCCATGCTGCACGGATCGGCAAATATCCGCAATCGTATATGCCCCCAAATGTGCCCCCAACGCATTCACGCTACCCATATTAAATTGGCTTAATGCTCTCCTCAACCATCGGGGTTGGGCGGAAATAGAACTAATCTTCAAATACCTTGTGTAACAAAGCTCTTAGTTTCCAAAAAAGCAAGTTACACCATTAAAACGCCGTTGGCACCACGGAGAATGCTTACTTATTCGACACTCATCACGTGTGAAAGAACCAAGGAATCAAAACAAATATCACTAAACATACCAAGGCCACATATAACGCAAAAGTTGCCATCCCCCTGAAGAAAACACTAGCGCCTAGATAGATAGCGCTTTTAACAGGCACAAGAAATCCGTCAAAAATGGAAGCTATTTTTTCCTCTCGTTCCTCTTGGGCCCGCAACAACTCCTCTCTCTGCTCTAACTCAACTAACAATTGCTCAGCTTCTTCATGCGAAATAGTGCCTTGGGAGGCCTGCAAGTGAATATCACATGTTCGTTTTTGGTTTTCTGTGGCCCTAGCATTTCGAAATTCCATTTTCTTTAAGAGCCGTGCTGAACTCTTTAAGACGGCATCAGATTTGGCAATGGTATCGACATATTCTCGTATCTCGGCAGAACGCCCGCCTCCCTCTAGCCTCTCCCTTGCCCGCCCTTTTTTTCCCCTCATCTTGCTCACCAAAAATAAGTTGTTAGCCGTTCAATATTTTGGACCTAAACGACACCCAAGATAGCGACATGCTCATACTACATGCGGAATGGATCCTGCGATAACAACCTGGGCAGTTGGCTTAAATAGTCTCCATATCTTCGCCTTGCTCTCGAAGCAATCAGGATAGCTCCCGACCTACTCCCGGATTGCAATATCACTTACCGGATAGCACTGGACGAAAAAAAGGCCAGAAACCTTGATTTACCGTGGTTTTCTGGCCTTCTTCGGACTACCTAGAACTTGTTGTTGGTGGAGAGGAGGAGGATCGAACTCCCGACCTCCGCATTGCGAACGCGGCGCTCTCCCAGCTGAGCTACCCCCCCAACGCCCAGCAATTCTAGCGCACTCCATTTCGCTTATCAAAGCGCCATTCGGCGCCGGAACCAAGTCGGCGCTCCGGGCGTCTGATTTCTGAAGGAACTAAGGAGCGATCACCATGGCAACGAGCTGCAATCTGGCCGATCGGCAATGCCAGCCCTGCGAAGGCGGCGTCGCGCCGCTCGATATGGCGGCGGCAACGGAAATGCTATGCGCCCTGCCGGATTGGCGGCTAGCCGAACAACGCCTGGAAAAAAGCTTCGTCTTCCGCAACCATTACGAGGCGATGGCCTTCGTGAACGCCATTGCCTGGGTTTCGCACCGCGAGAACCATCATCCGGAACTAACGGTCGGCTACAAGGATATTCGCGTCCGCTACTGGACGCACGCCATCGGCGGCCTGTCGGAAAACGATTTCATCTGCGCCGCCAAGGTCGAGAAGCTGCTCGTCCTCTAAGCGTCGCGCATCAGCCTTGGCCGGCACCGGCCACCGCGCGGCGCAGGCGGTCGGCGACCGCCGCCCAGTCGGCTCCATGCGGCAGCGCTTCGACGACAATCAGGTCGACGCCAGCATGGTCCATGTCGCGCAGGGCGGCATACAGATCGTGTGCGTAGCCGACCGGGTCGGCCGGCATCAGGCGCCAGGCGTGCGGCATGCCGGCCTGCGGTGGCTGGTTGGCGCTGATCACGGCGCACTTGCCACCGCGATGGCGCTGGGCGTTGATGAAATCGAGCAGGCGTTCGCCGGCCACCATGCGCAGCGGTGTGGTCGGCGCGTAGTGCGCTTCCAGCGAACCCGAAACGCGCGGCGCGCCGTGGCTGGTTTCGATGTCGGGCAGCCGGCCGAGCACCGCTTCGAGGTGCAGCGGCGAAATGTGGCCGGGGCGCAGCACGACCGGCTCGCCGCGCGAGCAGTCGATGATGGTCGATTCGATGCCGACCTTGCATGACCCGCCATCGAGGGTCAGCGGCACGCGCTCGCCCAACTCCTCGGCCACATGCTCGGCCGTCGTCGGGCTGATGCGCCCGAAACGGTTGGCCGACGGCGCTGCGATGCCGGCCTTATCGCCCTTCGCCTTGGCAAAGCGGCGCAGCAGTTCGAGCGCCACCGGATGGCCGGGAACACGCAGGCCGACGGTATCCTGGCCGCCGGTCACCGCATTGGGTACCCAGGCCTGCTTTTTCAGGATCAGGGTCAGCGGGCCGGGCCAGAAGGTTTCCATCAGCTCCCAGGCGACGGCCGGCACCTGCTCGGCCCAATGGTCGACAGCGTCGTGGCCGGCCAGATGGACGATCAGCGGGTGATCGGCCGGCCGGCCCTTGGCGGCGAAAATCTTGGCCACCGCAGCCGGGT
>DATGXM010000334.1:0-2478 GCA_035298985.1 Azonexus sp.
CATACCCCGGCTTTCATCAAGGGGGTGATCAACCTGCGCGGCATCATCGTGCCCATCGTCGATCTGCGTATCAAATTCAACTTGGGTAGCGTCGAATATACCCCGTTCACTGTCGTCATCATCCTGAATGTGGCCGGACGGGTCATCGGCGCGGTGGTGGACAGCGTTTCCGACGTCATGGCCCTGACCCGGTCGCAGATCCGCCCGGCGCCGGATTTCTCGGGCCGTTTCGATACCCAGTACATCCTCGGTCTGGCCACCGTCGACGAGCGGATGATGATCGTGACCGACATCGAGCGCCTGATGACCAGTGCCGACATGGAACTGATCGACAGCGCAGCGGCATGATGGACCTGGATGCTGAGCAACGGCTCCGCGCAAACTCTCGTGAATGGAATCTTCTGGCATGAAATCGGAAAAACTGGCCAACAAATTCATCGGCCTTGGACTCCTGGCGGCGATCGCCGTGGCGGTGCCCATGGTGCCCTTGCTGAAGGGCTTCAACGACCAGATCGGCCTGGTCGACAAGGAGCGGGCGGGCGTCGCGGTGCACAAGGAATTGCGTTTCGTGCTGCAGGATGCCCAGCGGCATCGCGGGGCGACGACCTCGCTGCTGCTCGGCAAGCCGGAATTCAAGGAACGGGCGGATAGTGCCCGGGCCGGGTTGGATGCGGCCATAGCCAACGCCGATGCGGTAATCGCGGCCAGCCAGGAGAAAATAGGCGAACTGGCCAGTTGGCGGGATTTCAAGGCCGGCTGGCAGAGCCTGAAAAGCGAATATTCCGGCCTGGCACCGCAGGAAAACAGCCGCCGCCATACCGAGCTGATCGTCCAGCTCATGGGCCTGATGGACCGTACTGCTGATCAGTCCGAACTGGTCCTCGATCCCGAAGCGATCAGCTATTTCGCCATGGATCTCGCGGTGCTGCAGGTGCCGCATGTCACCGAGCGCATGGGACAGGCCCGGGCGCTCGGTTCGGTGATCCTGTCCAGCCAGCAGCTGACGCAGACGCAGCGCGACGCGCTGATCGACGGCTTCTCCGAAATGTCGCTGCGACAAAAGCAGATCCTCGCCGATGCCGGAAAGATTTTCGCCGAGGATAGCGGGGCCCAGGCCTCGCTGGCCGCTGTCTTCGCCGAGGCCAAGGGCGGGCTCGATGCCTTTGCCAGCAATGTGCAGCACAACATTTTGCAGGCCGAGGTCCTGGCCTATGACCCAGCGCGGTATTTCGACGAGACCACCCGCAGCATCAACGCCCTGTTCAAGCTGTACGACGATTCGGCGCGCTACCTCGATCAGGCCCTGATGCAACGGGGCGACCGGATACGCAGCCACCGCCTGACCGTGCTCGCCGTATCCTTCCTGCTGATCGGGCTGGTGGCGATTGTCGGCTTCGTCATGCTGCGCCGGGTGAACCGTTCGGTGGTGGCGGTTTCCGAAGCCCTCGACCAGATCGCCGGCGGGCGCCTGGACGTCGCGCTGAAGCCGCGCAGCCACGACGAAATTGGCCACATGGTCAACCGCCTGGCCGAAATGCAGACGCAGTTGCGCACGCGTCTGGCAGCCGAGCACGAGGCGGCGGATGCGACCTTGCGCATCAAGGTGGCGCTCGATGTCGGTTCGAACCATGTGATGGTCGCCGATCCGGACGGCCAGATCATCTATTGCAACGCGGCCGCCCTGGCCATGATGCGGGCCGCCGAGAACGATATCCGGCAGCAGTTGCCGGACTTCCGGGCCGATGCCATGCTCGGTTCCGATTTCGACCGCTTCTACCAGAGCCTCAGCCAGCAGCACAGTTCGCTGGCCGGTCTGCGTGGCAGCCAGCGCGCCGTGCTCAATATCGGCGGCCATCATTTCAACCTGGTGGCCTCGCCCATCATCAATGATCGCGGCGAGCGCCTGGGTACCGTGCTCGAATGGCTGGACCGGACCTCCGAGGTGCTGGTCGAGCAGGAGGTGGAAGGCATCATCCAGGCGGCGGTGGCCGGCGATTTCAGCAAGCGCCTCGACAGCTCGCGCATGAACGGCTTTTTCAAGCAGCTGGCCGAGGGGATCAACAGCCTGCTCGAAGCCAATACGCAGGCGCTGGAGGATGTGGGTGCCATCTTCGCGCGCCTGGCCCAGGGCGATCTGACGCAGAAAATCGACCGCGACTATCAGGGCATGCTCGGTACCCTGAAGAGTGACGCCAATGCGACGGTCGATCAGCTAGAGCAGATCGTTTCGTCGATCCAGGAGGCGACCGAGGCGATCACCAACGCCGCCGAGGAAATCGCGGCCGGCAACCAGGACCTGTCGGGGCGCACGGAAGAACAGGCGAGCAGCCTGGAAGAAACAGCGTCGAGCATGGAGGAACTGACCGGGACGGTGAAACAGAACGCCGACAATGCGCGGCAAGCCAAGGAACTGGCCGGCACTGCGCAGCAGGTGGCGATCAAGGGCGGCGAAGTGGTCGCCCAGGTGGTGGACACCAT
>DATGXM010000335.1:0-3078 GCA_035298985.1 Azonexus sp.
AGGACCGCACCTGGCTGTTGCGCGAACTGCCCAAGTACATCGGCGCCGCGCTGTCCCTCGGCCTCGAAGTCGGCCTCGGCTGCGAGGATGCCTCGCGCGCCGACATGGATTTCCTGTGCGCCCTGGCCGAAACGGCCGAACGGGCCGGCGCCTGCCGCCTGCGCTTCGCCGATACGCTGGGCATCCTCGAGCCCTTCGGCACCTACGACAAGATTTCCACCCTGTGCCGGCGCAGCGGCCTGGAAATCGAAATGCACGCCCACGACGACATGGGGCTGGCCACCGCCAACACACTCGCCGCCTGCAAGGCCGGCGCCACCCACGTCAATACCACGGTCAACGGCCTGGGCGAGCGGGCCGGCAATGCGCCGCTGGAAGAAGTGGTGCTCGGCCTGAAGAAATTGCATGGCATCGAGACGGGCATAGCGCTGAAAGGCTTTCCGTCGCTGTCGGCCAAGGTGGCCAGCGCTTCCGGGCGCGCCATCCCGTGGCAGAAGAGCGTGGTCGGCGCCGGGGCCTTCACGCACGAAGCCGGCATCCACGTCGATGGCCTGCTCAAGCACCCGGACAACTACCAGGGCTTCGATCCGCGCGAAGTCGGCCAGGCGCACCGCATCGTGCTCGGCAAGCATTCCGGTTCGCGCGCCGTGCAAGTGGTCTATGCCGGGCTGGGCATCGAACTCGGCGAGCGCGAGGCGCAGGCCATGCTGCCGCAGGTCCGGGCCTTCGTCGCAGAACACAAGCACCCGCCCGAAGTGCCCGACCTGCACGACCTTCTCGCTTCGCTGCGGAGCCTCCACCATGTCTGAAACGATGACCATGACCGCGCCTGTGCAGCCCGCCCTGTCCGCCCCCGGCCTGTGGGCCACCGTCAAGGAGGACCTGGCCTGCGTCTTCCAGCGCGACCCGGCGGCCCGCTCGACGCTGGAGGTGCTGACCACCTACCCCGGCGTCCATGCCATCCTCACCCATCGCCTGGCGCACCGCCTGTGGCAGTCCGGCTGGCGCTTCCCGGCCCGCTTCCTGTCCTTCCTCGGGCGCACGCTGACCAATGTCGATATCCACCCCGGCGCCACCATCGGCCGCCGCTTCTTCATCGACCACGGCGCCTGCGTAGTGATCGGCGAAACGGCGGAAATCGGCGACGACGTCACGCTCTACCACGGCGTCACGCTGGGCGGCACCTCATGGAACAAGGGCAAGCGCCACCCGACCCTGGCCGACGGCGTGGTGGTCGGCGCCGGCGCCAAGATACTCGGTCCCATCCGCATTGGCGAACGCGTCCGCGTCGGCGCCAATTCGGTGGTCGTCAAGGATGTGCCGGCCGACCGGACCGTCGTCGGGGTTCCCGGCCGGATCGTCGACACCCGGCTCGGCCCGGCACGCCTCGCCGACGGCATCAACCTGGACCACAACGTCATGCCCGACCCGGTGGCCAAGTCCATCGCCTGCCTGATCGAGCGCATCGAGTCGATGGAAAAGGAACTGGCCGACATGCGCCACGAACCGCCGCCGGCCGATCACGCCGGAGAATGCCGCACCTGCTCGGCCGGCGACCTGTGCTGTGAACATGAGGCCATGCACTGATATGGACCTGCTCGACTTCTCCGACTGCAAGCTGTACTTCGAGGACGCCCTGCCCGCCGAAGCCGAGCTGCTGATCGCCCAGGCGGCGCAGGACTACGGCAACCCGGCCGCCGAACTCGCCCTGCTCCGTGCCCACCTGCTGGCGCCGGAACACCTGACCGTGCTGGTCAGCCTGTACCGCTACTACTTCTACCAGCATCGCCTCGATGAGGTGCTGATCGTCGCCGAACACGCCAAGCGCGTTTCCGCCCGCCACCTCGGCATCCCCAACGACTGGCGGCAGATCGACGAGACCCAGCTCGGCTCGGCCGCCGCCACTTCCTTCGGCCTGCTCCGCTTCTACCTGCTGGCGCTGAAGGCCGAAAGCATCGTCCTGCTCCGCCTCGGCCGCATCGCCGAATCGCGTGACCGGCTGAGCAAGCTGGCCGCCCTGGACAGCCGCGACCGCCTCGGCGCGGCCAAGCTGCTCGAAGTCGTCGACGAGTTTCAATCGGAAGACATACCGGCCGATACCCCATCCATCACCCTTGCCATCGCCTGAGGAGGCACCATGGAAGACATCGCCCTGACCCTCGAAGAAGCCATGGAAGAACTGGTTTCGGCCGAGGACTTTCTCGATTATTTCGAAGTCCCCTACGAGCCCTCGGTGGTCCATGTGAACCGCCTGCACATCCTGCAGCGCTTCCACGACTACCTGGCCAAGCAGGCGCCCAACCTGCCGCCGCAGGAAGACCAGCAGCGCGGCATCTACCGCCTGTGGCTGGAGCGCGCCTACCAGGATTTCGTCGAATCCAACTCGATCCAGGAAAAGGTCTTCGCCGTCTTCCAGAACCAGGCCCAGCCGGGCGGTGGCTTCAGTTCCTTCGTCTCGCTCGACAAGGTATTCCGCACATGATGAACGCCCGCTGGGATTACGGCGAGGCGGTGCGCCTGACCCGCAACGTCCGCAACGACGGCACCTATCCCGGCCTTGATCCGGGTGCCTTCCTCGTCCGCCGGGGCAGCGTCGGCTATGTTGTCGATGTCGGCACTTTCCTGCAGGACCAGGTCATCTACTCGGTGAATTTCCTCGATGAAGGCAAGATCGTCGGCTGCCGCGAGGAAGAGCTGATCGGCGCCGAGGAAGAATGGACGCCGTCCAGATTCGAGTTCCGCGAAAAGGTGCGCGCCGCCAAAGGCCTGTCGGTCGGCGGTGAAGTGCTGATCGAACTCGGTGCCGTCGGCGAGGTGATCAAGGTGATCCGCGATGCGCCGGGTGGCGTCGCCTATCACATCCACTTCGACAGCCTGCCCGGCCGCGTGCTGCAGATACCGGAAACCGCGCTCGAAGCGACCGAAGCCCGGGAGTAGGCCCATGCAACCACTCGGCTATCTCGAACTGAAACTATCCTGGGAGCTGTTCCACAAAGGCCCGGAGGCGCTGACCGAGCCGGAACGCCATCGGCTCGGCGACGTGGCGCGCAAGCAGGACGGCATCGAACAGCGCATCCT